>JACDAW010000107.1 GCA_013695245.1 Pyrinomonadaceae bacterium
TCACAAAACAACGCGGCGAGAAGTTAATCGTAGCGAAGATAAATCTAAGTTTTCACCGTCTCCGGTTGCTCTGCCGGAGACGGCGGGCGAGCTTTGGATTTGCCGCCGACTGAATCTGAAGTTCACAAGGGAAAATTACGACACTAGAATCGCCCGAAAGCAAAGAACAACTGACGCTTACCGCCTTCACAACGGTTGCCGTCTTTTTATACAACGTTTCCTGAGGAAATATTCCTTACAGGTGTTCCGTTTAGCATGGAATTTTCGCGTTAGTAGGTGGAGAATATTGGCGGGAGGACAGGTTATGTTTTTCAGGAGCGGCGTAAATCATCAAACCTTGAATGTAGCGAGAGTCGCTATGCTCCGCAGTGGAGGAGAGGCGAATAATCGGCGTGGCGGTATCGTTGCTGAAGGCAACGTATGGGCGCGTCCCGGCATGGTCGTCGTCTTCCGCGCCGAATTGATGCCCGGCCGGTCGGCCGCCGAGAGAAGCTTTCGCATCACACGGGTTTTATCCAACCATCGGGTGCTGGTTGAAGGCATCACTGGAGAGCATACGGCTTCCGAGTTTGAGGCGCGCAAGTGAAAACGTAACAGCCCGGAGAGCGCGGATAAATAGGACGAAGATGTCCTGCGCAATTCTGTGATCTTTCACCACTTTACTTTCTGCCATACCTCCTAGTTGGACTTCCTCCCGCGACTACAGTTTTCATTAACTCTTCATCGGCACTCGGTTTCTGCTGGCGATGTATAAGTCCTTAGCTGCCGCATCATTTCGAGAGTGTCTCGAAGTTTACCTTCCTCGAAGATATTCCTGACACAGATCGCCAGACTCACGGCGCGAGCGAAATCAGCCTGCGGTTTTCCCGAAAACCGGTTTAGACAATTTACTCCGCAGAGTCCGATGATGACCACCATGTTAGGTGCAATGACTTGTTATTTCTCAAGGGAGAATTTATCAGTTTTAACGCGGTGAGTCTCACACCACCATGCCACGTTTACCGCCCTATTATTGAAGAACTGAAAACTTATTGGCATTCGATCTTTACTTAAAAGGTAGCGGGATCGATGCGCGTGGCGGAAACATGATACGGGACGGAGGAGAAGGAAAAATGAACTTTTGGCGGAAGACTTTTCTCTGGCTTCTCCTCGTCGGTTCACTATCGGTTTGCGCCCACGCGCAAACGGCGTCAACCATCGAAGGTAAAGTGGTTGGGATTGCCGACGGCGACACGATCACGATTCTCGACGCCGCCGCCAGACCGCACTACGTCCACCTCAATGGCATTGACTCGCCGGAATCGCGTCAGGAATTCGGCGATGAAGCCAGACTGAATCTAGCGAAGCTCGTCTTCGGAAGATACGTGACCGTCGAATACAGCAAGCGCGATCAGTTCGGTCGCATACTCGGCAAGGTGCTGTTGCTTACCGGGCAGGACGTTAATCTCGAACAAATAAAAGACGGGATGGCGTGGTACGACAAGGAAGCGGAACGCGACCAAACGATTGCTGAACGCAAAGCTTACGCGCGTGCTGAGCAGAAGGCGCGCGCGAAAGGCAACGGATTATGGGCGGATGCAAATCCTACTCCGCCATGGCAGTGGAGGGGCAGCGAGATCGCCCGCTAACGAATTGCTTCCCTAAGTTCTTCATCATCGTAAATAATACAAAGCAATATTTATCACCCACCGCTTGCTCGAATCACAAGCAGAGGCCACATAAAAGAGACACTTGTCATCGGATGCGCGGCTTCCAATACAAAGGCATTTTCATTTACGAGCCTCACGGATTCCGGTAATATTCCCGAAATAGAATGCGCGGCAGAGATTCCTGTTAACCTTAAAAAGCGTGGCGGCGACAAAGGCTTCTCCGACGTTGAGGAGTTTAATTCCCGGAGACGTGAGGTTAGACGAAAGACGAGTATTGATATTCGCACTGTATGACGCTTGTTAAGTCATGGAGGCCGTTAACATGGCCTGCCGCTACGATTGCAATAGTGTTGGCGGTCACGGCCTGCCAACTCTGGAGACAGGGGCGGTTATGGTGGTGTTCCTGCGGACAATATTTCCTGTGGGCCGGTGATATATGGAGTTCACATAACTCCCAACACCTATTCGATCCCTACAGCTTCACGCACGTGCTTCACGGCTTTCTGTTCTGCGGGTTGCTGGCATGGGGCGCGGCTTCGCGCTTATCTCCAACGTGGCAGCTCTCGCTCACGATTTCACTCGAAGCTCTCTGGGAAGTAATCGAAAATACAGACTTCGTCATCCGTCGCTACCGCGAAGCAACTCTCGCACTTAACTATCAAGGCGACACAATTCTTAACTCTCTTTCCGACATCATCGCCTGCGGATTCGGCTTCCTGCTAGCTCGCTATCTCGGTTTCTATCGCTCGCTCTTGCTGTTCGTGATAACGGAATTCGTGTTGCTAATCTGGATCAAAGATAGTCTAATTCTTAACATCCTGATGCTGTTCTTTCCGGTGGACGCCATTAAAGCGTGGCAGGCTAATCACTAACAGAACTCACACGCGCAGAACAAGCATTCCTTATTGCTCGTTCTGTACGCATAGCGGGCAAGTAAACAATTCAATGATGCGGCGATTGACAAAGCTCGCGCAGATGATTCGCGCGTCGGGCATTAACAATGAAAGAGATAAGAAGAACGACGGTGAATGATAAATTTTCGTTCGACGAGCGATTAGAATTTGCTGAGACCATACCGTCTCGGTGTTACATCGCTCCTGACATCTTTGAGCAAGAGAAGTCGAAAGTATTTCTCCGCACATGGCAACTCGTCGGGCGCGCTGCTCAGGTCGTCGAGCCGGGCGAGTATTTCACAGCCGCCGTCGCGGATGAACCCGTTATCGTTGCGCGCGGAAACGACAGTGTTTTGCGCTCCTTCTCAAACGTCTGCCGTCATCGCGCCGGTCAGGTGGCGGAAGGAAGCGGGAAGCGCAAAAGCTTTCAGTGCCTTTATCACGGTTGGACTTATGCGCTCGACGGGCGCTTGACGGGCACGCCGGAGTTTGGCGGCGTGCAATGTTTTGAAAAAGAAACAAATGCGCTTCCTCAATTCAAAGTTGACGTTTGGAACGGACTCATCTTCGTTAATCTCGATTCAGAGGCCCCGCCGCTCGCGGAAGTATTCGGCGACCTGACAACGCGCGTGCGCCACGCCCGGATGGAAGGGATGCGCCTCGCCACGCGCAAAGATTGGTACATCGATTGTAACTGGAAAGTCTATGTTGATAATTACCTCGAAGGTTACCACATCCCCTACGCGCATCCGTCCTTGAACCGCGCGATTGATTATGCCGAGTACCGAACTGAAACCTTTCCGTAC
>JACDAW010000131.1 GCA_013695245.1 Pyrinomonadaceae bacterium
CCTGTGGAAAACTATTCCACCGTCTCCGCGCTCTCCCAATGCGCAATGGTTTCAAAGGCGCGTCCGAGCACGGGACGCGGGCGCGCGCCATCAACGGGGCCGATCATGCCGTCGCGCTCCATCTGATCGAGTATGGCGGCGGCGCGCCCGTAGCCGATGCGCAAGCGGCGTTGGAGAACGGAAGTAGATGCGCGCTTCATTTCGACGCAGATACGCAGCGCCTGCTCGAACAACTCATCTTGTTCTCCACTCGCGCCGTCTCCGCCTGCCGCTTCATCTTCCGATTGCGTGATCGTTTCATCGTAAGCGGGCTTGCTTTGCTGTTTGACGTGGCCGACGATGCCAGCGACTTCCGTCTCGTCCAAATATGCTCCGTGTACGCGCACAAGGCGTGACGTACCGGGCGGCAAGAACAGCATATCGCCGCGACCTAAAAGTTGCTCCGCTCCGTTCGCGTCAATGATCGTGCGCGAATCAACTTTCGATGAAACGCGGAAACTTATGCGCGAAGGAAAATTGGCCTTGATCAGTCCGGTGATGACATCAACCGACGGACGTTGCGTTGCCAACACGAGATGGATGCCGACAGCGCGCGCCATCTGCGCGAGGCGCGTAATAGATTCTTCGACTTCATGACCGGAAACCATCATCAGGTCGGCTAATTCGTCAATGATGATCACAAGGTAGGGAAGCGGCTTCCATGGATTCCCCTCGTCATCGAAATCATCAACCATATTGCGGCGGCGCACTTCCGCGTTGTAGCCGTCAATATTGCGCACGCTCCACATCGCAAGCTGCTTATAACGCTCCTCCATCTGCTTGACCGCCCACTTTAAAGAGTTTGCGGCGCGCTTCGGATCGGTGATGATCGGCGTCGCAAGGTGTGGGATGTCGGCATAGAGTCCGAGTTCGAGTCGCTTGGGGTCAACCATGATGAACTTCACTTCATCCGGCGTGGCTTTGTAGAGAATCGAGACGACGAGCGAGTTAAGGCAGACGCTTTTGCCTGCGCCCGTCGCGCCAGCGATCAGAAGGTGCGGCATCCGGGCTAAGTCGGCGATGTAGTTTAAGCCGTCAATGGTTTTGCCGAGCGCAAGCGTGAGTTTCGATTCTGATTCGCGGAAGAGGCGCGATTCAATGACCTCGCGCATCGAGATCGTTTCGCGTTGCGGATTCGGCACTTCAATGCCGACATGCGCTTTGCCGGGCACGCGGTCAATGCGAATTGATTCGGCTCTGAGCGCGAGGCAGAGATCATCAACAAGTCCTGTGACGCGCGAATATTTTACGCCGGGATCGGGTTTGAATTCGTAAGTCGTAACGACAGGGCCGGGGCAGATGTGTTCGAGGCGGCCGGTAACGTTAAACTCTTTGCATTTTTCCGTAAGCAGCACGCCGAGACCGCGCAACTCGTCCTCCGCTTGTTCGTGGCGCGGCGTCGGGGTGTTAAGAAACTCAACGCCCGGCAGCTTGTAATCAACCGCAGTTGTCCTGTTTTCCGCAAGCCGTTTTTTATCAGATTTAAGCTCGACCTCTCCGGCTTGCGCTTCGTCGTTTGCCAGCGTGCGGACAATCGAAACCGAGCTTAAAATGTCCTCTGTTTCATCGCCTTCATCAAAGGTGGGTGCGGGCAGTTGAGCTGAAACAGCTTTCTCTGTTCGCCCCGTCTTAATTCCTGTATTGCTTGCCGGAGCGGAAGCTGCGGCGGCAGCAGCTTGAGCAAAGACGGGCGGGGCTGCTGGCGCGTCAGGTTCAACGCGCACAGTTTCTCGATGCGAAATAATCACAGGCGCGCTCTGTGACGCAGAGCGGTTGAGCGCATCGACGGCAATCGGCGTGTTTTCTTCTTGCGGAGCGGTTTCGCGCATAAACTCGGCGACGCGCTCAGCGGGCGTCTTGTCGCGGTCAATCTTCTCCGTTGTCGCTTCTTTGCCGTCGCGCGCCGCGCGGCGCATTTCAGCTTGTTGTTGCCTCTGTTCCTGCTGCCGCCCGCGCCACGCTTTAATGCGTGCCGAGAAGTTGTGAAAGAAATTCAAGCTTGTGTTTGCACGCGCGAGTCGGTCGTAAAGGTTAGTGAAGGAAAAGTTTGTGGCGAGCAGCAATCCGGCAGCGGCGAGCGCGAAAAGCAAAACGCTTGCGCCGATGATGTTAAAAACGTTCGCTAAGACTCGCGCGACGAGCGCGCCCATCACGCCGCCCGGCTCAACGCTTTTGTCGAAAAGCGGATCGAACTGAAACAGCGCGAGCAGCCCTGAGACGGCGAGGACGATCAGCAAAAGGCCAACGACGCGCGAAAGCGGAGCGCGCAGACGCCGCGTGCGAAAACGTCGCCACGCTGCTGCGAACAAAAGCAATGGAACGAGGTAAGCAGCGAGTCCAATGATTTGTAGCAGTGCGGCGGAGACGTTCGCGCCGAAGCTGCCAGCGAGATTGCGCGCCGCATCTGCTCCGGCCGTGTTCCATGAAGCGTCGTTCGGATTGTAGGAAACAAGACACAGGGCGAGCAGCAAGCCGAGAGCGAGAAGGGCGATGGCGATGATCTCGTTGCGGCGCGTGTTTCTTGCAGCGGTGGCGGGCTTCGTGCGCCCATCCGTTGGCGTCGTTGACATATAAACTTCCCGGCGTTGCTGAATCAAAAGCTTCGCGCGCAAGACTAGATCAACTTTCATGCGGCGCGGCGGGTGAGAAGGTACCCTTTGATAAATTCGTCAATGTCGCCCGCGAGCACCGCGTCCACGTCGCCGCGCTCGATCTTTGTGCGCGCGTCTTTAACGAGGCGATACGGCGCAAGCACATAATTTCTGATCTGCGAGCCAAAGGAGATGTCAGCCTTGTTCGCTTCGAGCGCGGCCGTCTCCGCCTTTCGTTTCTCTAACTCAAGTTCATAAAGGCGCGAGCGCAAAACTTGCATCGCCACTTCGCGGTTCTGGTGCTGCGAACGTTGATTCTGGCATTGAACGACGATGTTGGTCGGCAAGTGCGTGATGCGCACGGCAGAGTCCGTCGTATTGATGTGTTGACCGCCCGCCCCCGTCGCGCGATAAGTGTCAACGCGCAAGTCTTTGTCGAGAATCTCCACTTCGATGTTTTCGTCAACCTCAGGATAGACGAAGAGAGACGCGAACGACGTGTGACGCCGCGCCGCTTGATCAAACGGCGAGATGCGCACAAGGCGATGCACGCCCGCTTCAGCCGCCAAAAGGCCGTAAGCATACTCTCCTTCAACCTTGAATGTAACGCTTTTGATGCCCGCTTCCTCGCCCGGTTGGTAATCTAGGATTTCGGTTTTGAAGCCTCGACGTTCAGCCCACTTTAAGTACATGCGTAGCAGCATCTCAGCCCAGTCCTGCGATTCCGTGCCGCCCGCGCCGGGGTGAACGGTGCAGATCGCATGACGAAAATCGTTTTCGCCCGAAAGCAACATCTCCGTTTCGGCTTGGCTGACGGCTGCTTCGAGTTTTTCGACGAGCGCGCGCAATTCATCAAGCGACGCTTCGTCCTCTTCAGCAAATTCTAGTAACACTGCGGCGTCTGCGATGGACGATTCAAATTCTTCCTGCCGCGCAACGACTCTTTCTAATTTGCTTCGCTCCTGCAAAAGCTTTTGCGCCGCTTCCTGATCCGACCAGAAGTCGGGCGCGGAGGCTGAGGCTTCGAGCCGCGTTAAGTCTTCGCGCTTAGATGCGACATCAAAGAAACCTCCCGACCTGCTCGATGCGCGTGCGCAAGTCTTCAAAGGAAAGGCGCAAATCCTGCACAGTCAAAGTCTCGATCATCCGTCCTCCACTAAGTTAATCTCAAAAAATCAAATTCTATGAAGTTGCTGCGCGTCGTAATTGCGATCTTCTAAACGTTGATGCCAACGCAATGAAGCTTATCGCGCCGCACAAAGCGGCGAATAGATCGCCGTGCTTCGTGTAAAAGGTTGTGCCTTCGGTCGAGCGACTGATCGTCCACGTGCGCGTCGCAGTTTCAAAACTTCCGGTTGCGTCCGTCACTTCGCCGCGCGCGGAGATGTGCGCGGTGATTCCGGTGTTTGTCACGCGCAACACCGGGCGGCGATTCTCAACGGCGCGGAACACAGTGTTGGCGAGATGCTGGCGAAGTACCGGAGTCCGTCCCAAGTATCCGTCGTTTGAGACGTTAATCAAAACATCTACGCCCGCCTGTGCGAAGCTTCGCGCGACGCTCGGAAACGCCGACTCGAAACAGATGAAGACGCCGGTTCGCGCCTCGCCCACAGGCAACAAAGTGTAAACCGCGCCGGGCGTGAAATCGCCGACCATCGCCGACACCAACCCGGCGCCCGGCAACCAGCGCGGCAACGGCACATACTCGCCAAACGGCAACAGCCGGATTTTATCATACTGCGCGACGAGACGACCCTGCGAGTTGATCATCACCGCCGAATTATATGAACCGCCCGTCGGCGCGGGTTCGTTGGAATTAAAGAGGAGAGAAGTTTCGTTGCGCGCCGCGAAGCGAGCGACCATCTCACGAAATTGTGAGTCTCTCGCGTAGGAGAAGTACATCGGCGATTCAGGCCAGACGATGAGACGGGGAAGTTGTTGATTGATATTTTCTTGAAGCGCACGTTCGCTCAAAGTCAGATGGCGATTGACGAGCACAGCGTCTTCTTCCGCCGTGCGTCCCTGTTCCATCGGAACGTTCGGCTGCACGGCGATCACGATTGCGCTCGGCGCATTTGTCGCAATCTGTTGTAAAGGTCGCATCGCGCTTAAGAAAAGAATCGTCGCAACAATGCTCAAAATTAAAACGGCGATTAATAGAGATTGTTTACTGCGCGCCAAAATCGCATAAGCGACGACGGAGTTGACAGCCAATATAAAGAAGCTGACCAGATAGACGCCGCCCCAGCGCGCCGTTTGGATAAGCGGCACGACGTAGGCTTGCGAGTATCCGATGGCATTCCATAGCTGACCCGTCACGCCCAATCTCGCCCACTCACACGCTGCCCACGCGAAAGGCAGAACGAGGAGCGCACGACCGATGCCACATTTTTTAACGCAGCGCGCCAACATCAACAGACAGGTGGCGGGAAATAATCCGAGCACAAGCGCGCCGGGTAGAAGTATGAGGTAAGCGATTAGAGTTGGAATCCCGCCGTAGCGGATCATCGAGTAAGTAAGCCAGTAACATGAAGCCCAGAAGAAGAGCGCGCCCGCGACAAGGCCGAGCAGAAACGCTTTGCCTTCGTGCGGGCGACGACACACGACGTAGATGAGCGGCACAAAACCCACCCATGCGAGCGGCCAGAGATCGAAATCCGGGAAAGAGCAGACGAGCATCAACACGGACAAGGCGGCGAACGCCCCTTCGGTGAGAGTCGGCGCGCTCGCACGCAACAAACTCGTCAATTTCCCGCGTCGGGTGTTGGCGCGAGAAGCAAAAGGGAAGGCGTTCTCCACGGGCGGGAGTTTAACAAACAATTCATCGCCCCGTCATTTCGCACGAGGGTCGTAACTAAAAAGATGAAAACAGAAAATAAATTTTGGCTCACATCCAGAACAACGCAAAATGTCGAATCGGTAGCGCGAAACAAGCAGAAAACGTCACCCTTAAGTGACAAATTTTGTCGTCAGCACATGGTGGCTAACAATAATTGTGTTTAGCGGATTTCGCTTCAAATGTAGATAGAGGTTGATTGCAGTTGTTTGCATGAAAGAATTCTCGATAAAAATGGTCTATAAATGAAGGAGAACCCGGCGTTTACACCGGGTTCCGAAGGGGGGACACATATTCTTGTGTTGCGGCAGGGTCGCTCGGTAGGCGGCTGGCGTAGCGGCAGGCCACGCTCAGAGATGTGATGGCGGCGGGGTCACGGTTCGACTTCATCCGTGCTTGCCGCTATTATCTAAAGCACGCCGCGTGCCACAAAAAACATTTTTCTGGAACGGCGATCCCATTAGCCGTTTACTCAACTTTCATTTCTCCAGCGCGACGACTTCAACCAGCAACAAATGTCCGCGTGCTCCTTTAACACGAACGCGACTGTAGCGCTCAACCGCTTCCCCCGTTACTGAACGCGCGCGCCACAATTCGCCCCGCACGAGCACCGCACCCTCCGGTTTTAAGTTTGTTTCCGTCAAGCCCATGCTGCCTATTAATTCAACCTTCCCGTTTCCTATTCCTTTATGCCTTGATAACGCGGCCGCGACGATACCGAAAAGAAAGATGGGCACCGCCGCGACAAGTGCCCATAAGACGAACCAATCATAGAATGAAGCGAACAATTCCAACTTATCTCTTCATCCTCACCTTTGCCTTTTTACTTTTACCTTTTGCCTTCATCACCGCCCGCCGGTTTCGACTTGGCGAAGTAGGGCGATGGCTTCCTGATTATTCGCGTCGAGGTTTATTGCGTTGCGCGCGTAGGTTAGAGCTTGCGCGCGGTCGCCGCGCTCAAGGAAGATGCGACCCAAGAGAATATGTGCGTCAATCAACTTCGCATCCCAGAAGGTCGCCGTGCGTAGCATGTTGACGGCTGCCTCCAGATCGCCGCGCCGCTGCTTGATGCGGCCTAAGAGCAGATAGAGTTGCGCGTTTGTCGGCTCAGCGACAAGTACGCGATTCAGTTCTACCACCGCTTCATCATCGCGTCCCGCTTGATACAACTCGCGGGCCTTGGCAAGTAAATCTTGCGCGTTGACTCCGGCTGATTCCGTCGAAGCGACGCTAGTGCTCTGAATCGCGTAATAAGTAAAGAGATTAAAATCTTGATGCAGGCGCACGTTTAAGTCCGGCGTCGTCTGCGATTTTTGCCACTCGGCTTCCCATTTGGCGTAGGATTGCAGATAACGGCGCGCTTCGTTGTCAGCGGCCGCAGCGGCTTCTGCGTTTCCGGCGCGCGCAAGCGATTTAGCGAAAAGATAATAGGCCGCCCCGTCGCGCGGATCGTTTGTAATCACGGGGCGCAGTTGATCGGCGGCCTCTGTTGATTTACCGGAAAGGAAAAGCGCGTAAGCATAGTTGAAGCGCACGAACGGATCATCGGGCGTTGACTCGGCGGCGCGCTGCAAGAATCCGACGGCCTGCGTGAGCAGACGCGCGCGCTCTTCAGGCTTCTTCTCAAGACGCGCGGCCTGCACTGAGATCGCCCCGGCGTTATTGTAAATACCGGTGAGCGGCGTGTCGGTCGTAAGCGGTAAGAGTGCTCCGAGAGCGCGCACAAGATCGCCCTGACGATAGTAAGCGAGCGCGGAGTAGAACGCGGCTTCGGCGAAATGGCGGTCGCGCTTCTGCAAGTTAGAGAAATACTCGGCGGCGCGTTTCCAGTCTCCCTGCTTGAAATAGTGTTGACCAAGCTCGAAAGAGGCTTGCGCGTAAGTCGCTCCGGCGTTTGCCTTCGCGTATTCGCGCATCGCGTTCTGCAAATAGTTTGAACGCTTTTCGGCATCATCCGTCATGATGCCTTTCATGTAGCTCTCAAATGCGCGCGGCGGAACTTTCGTTGCGCGTTCAACGAATTGATTCAGAGAGAAGGCGAGCGCTTTGTCGCGTTGATAAAGCATTTGATAAGCGAGGCGGCCTTGCATTGATTGCAGTGTCTGAAGCGCGCCGCCGAAATCATACGGCTGCCACGCCCAATTGCCGTCCGCCATCATCTCGCCCGTCCAACGCCCTTCATTAACACGGATCACGCGCGCCGTGCCCAAGAGTTCCGCCTGCGTGCGTTCGCCCTGCGCCGGAGAAACATTGTAAGTGCCGATCACAACGAGCGTCGCTTTCGCTTCACGCGCGAGCTTAATTGCCGTTGCGCGCGTCGGCACGACCGTGAGCGGCAGACGCAAACGCTGGTAAGCCATCCCGCGCTCGTCGCTTGAGACAACGGCTAGTCCGGGCACGTTCAACAACTCTGAGAGCGCATCGGCGAAGCTCTCGCCGACCCAGTTGTACTCAGGCTGTGACGACGTGTTTTCAAACGGCAACACGACAACCACGTCGCGCGCGCTGGCAGCTTGAGCATTTGCCGTTGGCGTGACTGATGCAAGAAAAATTAACGAGAAAAAAACGCGGGTTGCAATTCTAAAAACTTGTGTACGTATGAACATAAAGATGATTCCGTTGATAAAGTAGAAAAGCCGTCTGACATACGCGCGGGGTGGAAAAAGCGGTGTCAGGCGGCATCTCGAA
>JACDAW010000181.1 GCA_013695245.1 Pyrinomonadaceae bacterium
CTCGAATCTAAAATCGGCGGCGATTATCAGCTTTATCATCGTGCTTCCGTTCGCGCTCCTCGAATTCACGTTCAACACAGTAACCAAGCAAAATGTCCCCGACTTGACCGTGTTATTTGGCTTATTGTGGCTATTATCAATAGCATTTATCGTCTCCATGATGCCGATAGTGCAAAACATACGAGCCGGAAACAGTGTAGCAGCCAAACCTATTAATCTCTTTCTCAGAGTCGCTTTTTCGGCGCTCATCGTAATGATGTGGGCAGGCATCATTATTGACCAACTTCCCTGCTTTCTTGGCGTTCCGAACTGCGATTAAAAAGTATGTGAAATAACCACGCTACGCTTTTTAAGAATCAACAAACAATACTTGCCAGCAGCACAACGTTAGTACACTACCCCGCTTTGGGCGCTATTGAAATTTATTCACAGTGTACTTTCACCCCTCAAGCGTGGTAAATTCTAGTCTCCCCTGAACGAAGCGCGGACATAACGCGCAGATGTTCTATAGTTCTCCCATTTACGATTCCATTGTTTTTAATCATTCACAGAAGGAGAATCCAGAGAATGAGAAATTCGTTTCAGCGGGGCACCGCTTGGGCGCTCGGCCTAGTTTTAATGCTGGGCTTAATGGCTGCGGTAGCACCGGCGCAAAGAAGAAACACTGCGAGAGCTAAAGACATCCGCGAAGCATCGCGCAAGGCGAATGATGCGACGCGCGTTTTCACACAACTGATGGGAACGCCGGATAGCGAAATCCCGCGCGACATCCTTAACCGTGCGGAGGCCATCGCCATTTTTCCGGGCGTGCTGCAAGCGGCATTCGGCATCGGCGGGCGCGGTGGCGCGGGCGTCATCAGTCGTCGCACGGCTTCGGGTTGGAGCGCGCCTGCGTTCTTTAAGATCGGCGGCGCGAGCATCGGCGCGCAGATCGGCGCGTCGCGCACCGACTACGTTCTGCTCTTTATGAATACGGGTGCGGTGGATAGCCTGCTTCAAGATAAAGTTGAAGTGGGCGGTGAGGCGGGGATCGTCGCTGGCCCTTACGGACGCCGTGCGTCGGCCTCAACTACACCATCGCTCGATGCCGGGATTCTGTCGTACTCGCGCAGCAAGGGCGCGTACATCGGCGCGGCGATCAGGGGCGTAGTGCTTAATCAAGACAACGATTTGAACAGAGCGATCTACAGCGGCAAGACGGCGGGCGAAGTTCTCGCGCCCGGTATGACGATGAGCATGTCGCAGATACCTGCCACTGTCCGCATCGTTCCGCAGACGCTCACGCGTTATTCAGCGCGCCGCCGATAGCCTGTAGTTTGGGCAATGTCGCCGGGCGCATTCAATCTCGTCGCGCGCTCGGATGGTTTGATTAGGGCGCGCGAACCGAAGAAAAGCTTGACGCTTACGGTTCGCGCGCCCTAATATTTGGCGTCGTTATTAAATCTCTCTTTTCTCGCGCCGCCCTTTGTGCGGCAGAGAGGATGCGCAAGATAAGTGCAACCGCGAACGCAGCGCCAGAAAGAAATCCTCGACTACATCAAGCGATTCATCGAGCGGCACGGCTACGATCCGTCTTATGCACAGATCGCGCGCCACTTCGGACTCAACTCCAAAGCGACGATAGCCAAACACGTCGAAGCGCTTGAGCGACACGGACTGCTCGCGCGTCATCGCGGCGACGGAGCGTTTAATCTCAACGTGCAAGGGGGAGAAAGCGTTTCCGAAAACATCTGCGACATACCGCTTCTCGGCCGCATTGCGGCGGGCGCGCCCATTGATGTGATCGAAAACCGCGACACCATTAGCGTTCCGCGCTTTCTCTTGGGTCGCGTGCGCCCGCAAGTCATCTATGCGCTGCGTGTCGTCGGCGATTCGATGATTGACGAGCACATTTGCGACGGCGACATCGCGCTCATTGAAAACCGCACGGAAGCCGCAAACGGCGAGATCGTCGTCGCGCTTCTTGAAAGCAGCCGCGTCACGCTCAAACGCCTGTTTCGCTTTGGCTCCGAGATCGAGCTTCGCCCCGCCAATTCGCAACTCGCCCCTTTCCGCGTGCCCGCGCGCGAAGTCGAGGTGCAAGGTATCTTTCGCGGTCTGCTCCGCCCCGCAACGTAAGCGAACATCGCTGCTTAAAACATGTATGAGTTTGTGCATTTGGAAAAGGAAGAGATTGCGTTTTATTCATTAAGTTTGCGCTTGAAGCTGGCATACAATTTGCGATACCAACTTCTTCTTTAAAATCTGCAAAGCCTAAAATTTGTCACGCTCATTGGCTAATGAACAAAGGAGTGATTTTATGACCGAGAAAGTTGAATCGAACACGAAGCGAGTTGCGATTCTCATCGAAAACAACGTTGAGGATGTCGAGTTTCAAATTCCTTATAAGGCTCTGCCGAAATACGGCGCGGAAGTGACAGTGCTCGGCTCGCGCACGAATGAAACCTACACGGGCAAGCAGGGCGTGGTTTCACTTAAAGCCGACGCGACGACGACCGACGCGCGCGCCGAAGATTTCGACGCCGTCATTATTCCTGGCGGCATGGCTCCCGATGTGATGCGCACCAACATGAAGACAGTGCGCTTTGTGCAAGATGCTTTGAAGGCGGGCAAACTCGTTGCCGCCGTCTGTCATGGCCCGCAGGTTTTGATTGAAGGCGATCTGCTGAAGGGAAAGCGCGCCACCGGGTTTCGCGCGATCCGCAAAGATATGCAGAATGCCGGAGCAAACTACGTTGACGAGCCGCTCGTCGAAGATGGAAACCTCTTAACCTCGCGCCGTCCCGGAGACGTTCCAATTTTTACGGCCGCGATCATTCGTCGCTTAGGACTCGCCACGAAGAATACTGATCTGCCAGACGAGAACAACATCAACGCCGACTGGTGGAAGTTTGCCGAAGAGTACGGCGGATCGTCGAAGAGCGAGATCACGGACGCGCTTAATACTGCGATTCGCGGCGAACGCTATGCGCTTTCGGCGTTTGAACACTACGCAGAGAAGGCGACTGATGGCGAGTTGCGCACCGCCTTCAAGGAGATCGCGCAAACGAAGCAAAGTCATATCACGCGGCTCGAAGGGCGTCTCGTTGAACTCGGTGAGAAAGAATCTCTTCAAGCGGCGGGAAGCGGCGCGTGGGCAACACTCAAGAGTTGGCTGCAATCATCGAACGACGTGAGCTTATTGCAACGCGCCTTAGGCGATCTGCAAACGGGCGTCGTTGACACTTACAATTTGCGCAACAAGCTGACCGACCCGACGACTGTGCAAATCTTCGATGACATGGAGGTTGACATCGCCAAGCACGAACAGCGCGTTGCCGACTTGCTGCACGCGCAGTCGGGCGACACAAAAGGAACACCTGCGAGTCCGACGACCGGAGCCGCCGTCACGTCAGTTTAGCCGTTAATTCATAAGCGTTTGATGTGAAGTGTCCCGGCGCGCTGTGCGTTGCCGGACACTTTACGTTTTTAATGTCGCCTTAAAAATTACGTCTTCAACTTCACTGCCGCGATGTTAACCTTCGCATCAATCGAAGCGCTCATCCTCCAACAGCAAGCGAACGGAAAAGCTTTCGAGTACGCTTGCGCCACCGCGCTTCAAGACAATCTTCTTGCGAGACATTTCAAGAACGAACACGTCGAAACAAACGCCTTCCTGACGGCCGCGCGCCGTTTCAACGAACTCTCCGTGAGCGATCAAAACCTTTACCGCCGCGCAGCGCAAGCCGGTGTTCTCGTGCTCGAAAATCTTGAACCCAACTTGCGCCGCGTCGCTTCTGTTAGCGAACGGTTCATTGTGCAAATACAGGTTGACGCAGAAGGCGAGACGGGCGACGTGCGCGATGTGCTGGTCAGAAAGGAATCGGGTTGGCAAATCGGTTTCTCGATCAAACATAACAACGACGCGGGGAAACACTCGCGCCTATCGGGGACGATTGACTTCGGCAAACTCTGGCTCGGCCGCAGTTGCGACGCGGAATACTTCAAAGCGGTGGGCGTCGTTTTCGACGAACTCGAACCGCTTGCCCGCATCGGCGCACACTGGGATTCGCTCGGAATAACGACGGAAGAAAAAGCGAAGCGCTTTTACCGCCCCGTGCTCGAAGCCTTCCTTCTCCAACTCGAACGCTTCACCGCACGCCACCCGGAAGTTCCCACCGCGCTGTTCAGATACTTAACGGGCAAACAAGATTTCTACAAAATTATGGCAAACACTACGGAGCGCGCGACCACTGTTGAAGCTTTCTCTTTCAACGGAGAGCTAGGACAGGCGGCAGGCGGAATCAAGCCGACGCTAAACGTCCCGCGCCTAAGCGTGCCGACAAGAATTATCGCCAAAAATTTTAAAGAAAACTCCGACAACACAGCCATCATTCGCTTCAACGAAAATTGGGCTGTTTCGCTTCGCCTCCACAACGCCTCTTCGCGCGTCGAATCAAGCCTGAAACTCGACGTGCGCCTTATCAATGTGCCCGCCGCGCTTCTTAAGATCGTTGAGCGTTGGTAAGCCTTCTCGACAAGAGATTGATAAATAACTAGACGCCAAAAAGCAGATTGCCGTATAACTGACAGACAGCTATACGGCAATTGAATTTCTGGAGCCACCTAAGAGACTTGAACTCTTGACCCCCTAATTACGAATCAGGTGCTCTACCAACTGAGCTAAGGTGGCATGTAAGAAAACAAGAATATACGGAGTCGTTGCGCGGGCTGTCAAGCGGGCGACCATTGCAGGAAGGGAGACGAAGATGCCTAAAGACCCAACACGCAATATCAATCAATACAAGATCGGCGGCGGTCAACTTAATGAATTTGATTTCCAGCACAACCAGACGCAGATCGCGCAAGAGGAGCGCGAACGTTTTGAGCGACGGCAGGAAGAACAAGAGGGACACGAAGGCGAGATACCGGGCGCGACCGCGCCGCAGACAGAAGCCGAACGTATTCAGCAGTTGATCGCGGATGTCCATGAAAAAGTGGCGCGCAAAAAAGCGAAGGAAGCGAAACGAAACGCGCCTCCAGCTTCAACGCGCAGGGCAAAGGCGAAAACCGTCGCGTCAAGCGCTAAGAAAAAAGCAACCAAAAAGGTCGCCGCTAAAAAGAGCAGCGCAAAGAAAGCGGCGGGCAAGAGTGGGACGAAAAGCGGCGCGAAGACGACCAAACGAAGCGCTGCCAAGCGGAGCAGCGCCAAGACGACAATCGGAAAGACGACGCGGAAGAGTTCAGCGAAGAAGCCTGCCGCCAAAAAGTCTGTGAAGCGAAGCGGAGCGGTTGCCGCGCGCAAGAGATCATCGCGGAAATAACTAACATCAACAAGGAGTGCAAGACGCATGTCACAGAAGCGCAACGGCGAGCGAAACGCCGGAAGCCGTAATAACAGCAGCAGCCCGGCGGAAGATCAAACGAGAAACAATCAGGAGAATGAACTCGAAGCCGAAGAGGAATCCGCCGCCGCGATGGACGCGGACGTGCCGCAACCGCCCGACGCTTCTAAAACGACCGAAGGACAACCAACATGACAAAGGAGGAAGTAGGAAGGCGGAAGGATGAAGTGTGGACAAAGTCACAGGCTTTGATTTCATTCAACAGATAAGTTAATGCTCACGACGAAGTCGTGTCTTCGCAGACTTCCGCCTTCCTACTTTGCTTTCACGCTGCTGCCGAACGCGCTTTGAGTAGCAGGCGGCGCGTGAGCGCATTAAATCTTTCAGGGTGTTCTTCGTGCGCCCAAAGGCGCGCGCGATCAAAGATTTCAAGTTTCGCGTGCGGGTTGAGGCGCAGCAGTTCGTTTGCTCTTGTCAACGGGTTGGTGCGATCTTGCTTGCCCCAGACGAGCGTGACGGGTTGCGTGAGACGGGCGAAGGCTTCGCGCGCGTCGGTGTTGAGATAACCGGAAAGGAAGGCGGCAATGGCGTGTTGCGCCGCGGGTTGATGACTCATCGCGTAAAGTTGCGCGACGAGGCGGCGGGTCGCCAAACGTTTATCATAGAAAAGATGTCGGCGCGCGTGATCGCGGATGCTGCGCTCGCTGGCCATCGCGTTGTAGAAGGAAGCGCCGAGCACAGGCGAATGTAGGAGGCCGTAAAAGGCTGCGCCCGTCATGCCGGGACTTAAGCGGCTGCTGTCTGCGCTTGCCGGCGAAACGAGCAAAAGCTGACAAACCTTCTCCCTGTGTTCATCAGCGACGCGCGTGGCAAAAGCGGCTCCGAGATTATTAGCCACGACGCACGCGGGACGTTTGACAATCGCTTCGATAAACTCGGCGATCAGTTCAACATATAAGTCGGCGGAGTAAGGCGCGTCAGCAGGCTTGGCGGAAAGACCGAAGCCAAGCAAGTCGGGCGCGTAAACCTGAAAGTCTTCGGATAATTCCGTGAAGTTGCGCCGCCACATGAAACTCGATGCGCCCGCGTCAATCGAATGGATGAATAGAATCGGCGGGTTCGTGGCGGCCTTTCCGGCGTGACGGTAATAGACGTTACCGTGTTTTGATTTGAAAATCCCCTTTTCGCTTTCCGGCAAACTTTCTTCGGGTTCAAGGTTGCGGCGCGAGATCGAGGCGTTGAGCGCGGCCAACGTCGCCACGCCCGCCCCACCTGCGAGCATCGTTTTCCAGAGTTTTCCGGCCGCGCTCATCCCTAAATCTCCTACAACTAAATCACTCGCTCAAATCAAACAGAGAGTAAAATAATCTACTCTCGCAATATATCATGCTCTCATCTTTCGGAGTTAAGCGAGAGGCGCACGGAGGCGATTAAGTAAGCGAGAGTTGTTTTCGATTATGTCCGATGAATTAACAAAACTGACGGCCGGTGAACTTGCGCAGCTTATTCGCGCGCGGCAAATTTCGCCCGTTGAAGTTGTGCAGGCACACCTCGATTACGCTGAGAAATTTAATCCGCTTCTCAATGCCATCGTCACCTTCGCGCCCGATGCAATGGAGCGCGCCCGTGCAGCAGAACAACAGGTCATGCGCGGCGAAGCTTTAGGCACATTGCACGGCGTTCCTCTCACGATCAAGGATACGATTGAAACCGCCGGTTTGCTGACCACCAGCGGATCGCGCGTGCGTGCCCGTTTCATTCCGCAACGTGACGCATCGAGCGTTGCGCGTCTCAAGCGCGCGGGGGCAATCATCTTCGGTAAAACGAACGTGTCCGAGATGGCATTAACTTATGAATCGGACAACCCCGTCTTCGGTCGCAGCAATAATCCGCACGATGTCGCGCGCACGCCGGGCGGCTCAAGCGGCGGTTGTGCGGCGGCCGTCGGCGCGTGCTTGTCGCCTGCCGGACTTGGCAGCGACCTTGTCGGATCGATTCGTGTTCCCGCGCATTTCTGCGGCATCGCCGGACTTAAACCGACCGCCGGAGTGATTCCCATTGACGGACATTTCCCCGCTTGCGAAGGAGCGTTTGCGCTCGGCGCAAGCATTGGCCCGTTGGCACGCCGCGTCCGCGATCTCAAGTTGATATTTGATGCGCTCATGCAAGCTGATGAACGAGGCAGAGTTATTACAAGCGATGCGCGACAACGACACGCGGAAGATCACGCAGCATTTGAGAAAGAGCTGCAAGGAAGCCGCATCGGGTGGTATGTAGAAGATGGAGTTGCGCCAGTAACGAAGGACACGCGCCGCGCAATTGAGATGGCGGCGCGCGCATTCGGTGAAGCAGGCTGCGTCGTTGTGAGTGAACGTCCGCCGGGCATTGAGCAAGGATTTGAGTTGTGCTTGAGATTATTTCAGGGCGCGACGGCGGATTACGTGCGGGCGGTTTACCTCAATCGTGAAGAGGAGGCGGGCGCGGCGGCGCGCGCCGTGATGAAGTCAAAGGCCGTCGCGTCGCAAATAAATTATGAGCGTGCTTTAGGCGAGCGAAACGTTTGGCGCGCGCGCTTGCTCGAATGGATGCAAACAACGCCGCTCATCATCGCGCCCGTCGGGAGCGTTCCCGCCTTCGCGCACGGGACGCGAAAAGTTTTTGTTGAAGATGAAAGCGGTAAGCGCGCAAGGGACGAAGAAGCGATGAGCGTCTTTCGCGCTTTCAGCTTCTCGCAAACATTTAACGTCTATGGTTTGCCGGTAGCGGTTGTGCCCGTCTTGCGCTCCGAAGAGAATTTGCCAATCGGCGTGCAGATCATCGGGCGACCGTTTGAGGAGCAACTGGTGCTTGCGGCCGCGCGCGTCGTCGAAGAAGCGTTTGGCGGCTGGCAACCGCCGCCCGCCTTTGCCCTTTCGCCAGACGGGGACGATAAGATATAGTTTACGGCACACGACTTAAGGCAAGCGGGCAAAAGCGACTGACGGAGGTGAGCGAATGCCGTTATTGTTTATCGGGTTCTTTCTATTTATGGTAATCGCGGTTTTGATCGTCGCTTCTAAAACGATCAAGATCGTGCCGCAATCAACTGTGATGTTGATCGAACGCTTGGGA
>JACDAW010000195.1 GCA_013695245.1 Pyrinomonadaceae bacterium
TTGAGCGTATCGCGCCCGGCGTCGTTGATCGACAACCGGTGAAAGAGCCGTTGCAGACGGGACTGAAATCAATTGATGCGATGGTGCCCATCGGACGCGGTCAACGCGAGTTAATTATCGGCGACCGCCAGACGGGTAAAACGGCCGTTGCGCTCGATGCGATCCTTAACCAAAAGGGCAAGGACATGATCTGCATCTACGTCGCCATCGGGCAGAAGGCTTCGACGGTGGCGCAGGTCGTGAAAACTTTGCAAGACAATGGCGCGATGGATTATTCAATCGTCGTTAACGCTTCGGCAAGCGAACCGGCGGCGATGCAATATCTTGCTCCTTACGCGGGCGCGGCGCTCGGCGAATATTTCCGCGATTCAGGTCGTCATGCTTTAACGATCTACGACGATCTCTCGAAGCACGCCGCCGCATATCGTGAAATTTCATTGCTCCTACGTCGTCCACCCGGACGCGAGGCTTATCCCGGCGATGTGTTCTATCTGCACTCGCGTCTTTTAGAGCGCGCCGCGAAACTCTCGGACGCGAAAGGCGCAGGCTCGCTCACAAGTTTACCGATGATCGAAACTCAAGCGGGCGACATCTCGGCTTACATTCCGACGAACGTAATCTCGATCACCGACGGCCAAATCTTCCTTGAAGCCGATCTTTTCAACGCTGGCATTCGCCCCGCGATTAACGTTGGAAACAGCGTGTCGCGCGTTGGGGGTTCGGCGCAGATCAAAGCGATGAAGCAAGTAGCGGGAACGCTCCGTCTCGATCTCGCGCAGTTCCGCGAACTGCAAGCCTTCGCGCAATTCGGCTCGGACTTGGATAAAGCCACGCAAGCGCAACTCGCGCGCGGACAGCGATTGACGGAAATCTTGAAGCAGCCGCAGTATCATCCGTTGGAAGTCGAAAAACAGGTGCTCCTCATCTGGGCGGCGACGAACGGTTTCGCCGATGATGTTCCGGTCGAGCAAGTGCGACGTTTTGAAACAGAGTTGTTGCGCTTTGTCGAAAACGGTCATCCCGGACTTTTGGAAAACATTCGCACGCAAAAATCGATCTCAGACGACATCAAAGCAGACCTCACGCAGGCGCTCAAAGATTTCAAAGATCGTTTCAATGATAAAACCGCAACGTCTATGACGCGGACGACAACATCGAACGATGGCTCGGCTTCGCCCGTCGCCTCGTCCGGCGCAGCTTCCGCCGACGAAACGACTGCGGTCGCCGCTGGAGTATGAAGAACAGGTGATGGGGATTAGAGGTTGGTAAAAACAAATTGCTTCTCCGACCCCTAGACTCTAATCCCCAAACCCCCGCAAAGTTATGGCAAACCTTCTCGACATCCGACGCCGTATCAAGTCGGTTAAGAACACGCAGCAGATCACGAAGGCGATGAAGATGGTTTCCGCCGCGAAATTAAAGCGCGCACAAGATCGCGTTGTCGCCGCGCGCCCCTTCGCGGGCAAGATGATCGATGTGATCGGCAACCTCGCCGCGCAGACGACGGATGATTACAGTCACCCCCTGCTCGATGCGCGCGGCGATTCGCGTTACCTCGTCGTGCTTGTCACGGCCGACAAAGGATTAGCTGGCGCATTCAATACTAACTTGAATAAAGCGGGACTCGCTTTCGCGCGCGAAAACGCCGGAAAGAAAATTGAAATACTCGCCATCGGTCGCAAAGGAAGAGATTTCTTTCGTCGCCGCGAAGATGTAAGCGTTACGGGTGAATATCTCGGACTAACGGGCAAGGGAAGAGTCGAATACAGCGAAGCGGCGGAAGTAGCGCGCGACATCATCAAACGCTTCACGGAAGATGAAGGCATTGATAAAGTCTTTATCATTTACAACGAATTCAAATCCGTGTTGCAACAGCGCGTCGTCGTTGATCAACTTCTTCCTGTCGTGCGTGTTGAAGAGAATACGAGTGATACAAACGCCGATGCAACGAGCACAGTTGATTACATCTACGAACAACCGCCCGCCGAGATTTTCGCTCAACTGCTGCCGCGCCTTATCGAGACGCAAATCTATCGCGCGATGCTGGAATCCGTAGCTTCAGAGCAAGGCGCGCGCATGACGGCGATGGATTCAGCGTCGAAGAACGCCGGAGAATTGATCGGCACTTTGACACTCAACATGAATCGTATTCGCCAAGCGGCGATCACGACGGAGATCATCGAAGTCGTTTCCGGCTCGGCCGTTGCCGTGTGATCTGAAAGCATAAATTTTAAGTTGTTCCACAAAAGGGAAGCGCGCTTTGACTGGTGACTTCCCTTTTTGCTTTATCGAAAAATGGTTTCAACCGACGGGAAGGGAAGTGTAATAATCAAGCAGTCGCTCAATCGGCTCTGGCGCTATCTTCCCGCGCTCCTTTGGGTAGTCTTTATCTTCTCGGCTTCGGGTTCTAATTTTTCATTCTCGAATACTTCGCGCGTCGTGCGCCCGCTCGTGCTCTGGCTGTTTCCAAACATCAGCGAAGAGAGCATGTACGTCGTTCATTACTCCGTGCGTAAAGCAGCGCACCTAGCCGAGTATGCGACGCTCGCGTTGCTGCTTGCGCGCGCACTTCTCTCTTCATCGCGCGCGATGTTGCGTCGCCATTGGTTCATCGTCTCTTTCCTCATCGCCGCGCTATGCGCTTTGCTCGATGAGTTTCACCAAAGTTTTGTCAGCGCACGCATCGGCTCAATCTATGATTGTTTAATTGACATGTTGGGCTGCACGCTTGCGCTCGGCGCGATCTATTTGTGGCGCAATTTCAGCGGCAAAAAGAGACAACAGACTCCGGGCGCAGCTTCAACTCATGCGCGCACCGCGCCGATGCGATAGTATCAACGATCATGCTTCACGCCGGAAACAAACACACGATCAGTTTCATTAAGATACACTCTAACGGCTCTCTGCATTGGAGGATGATTTGTCTTGTTGTTCTGCTCGTTGTGAGCATTGCAGCGGCGATAATCATCTCTCCTTTCGCGCGATTGGTTGAGCGAACGAGCGCACACTCTGAGAACTCTTTCCGGCAGTACGACGCAGGCGCAGTTAAACTCGGTTTGTTGCTGCGCCGTTTGCAAACAACGGCGAGCGCGATGCACACAGGCGCTCACCCGGACGATGAAGACTCGGCTTTGATCGCAACGCTTGCGCGCGGGCAAGGAGCGCGCGTCGCATATCTTTCTTTAACGCGCGGCGAAGGAGGGCAGAATCGCATTGGCGCGGAGCGAGCAGAAACGCTCGGCGTCATTCGCACCGAAGAACTGTTGCAAGCGCGCGCGATTGACGGCGGCGATCAATTCTTCACGCGCGCTTACGATTTCGGTTTCACGAAAACAGTTGACGAAGCGGCGGCGAAGTGGGGCGAGCGCCCGGTGCTAGCGGACATGGTGCGCGCGCTTCGCACCTACCGCCCGCTCGTTATCATCTCGCGCTTCACGGGCACAACCGCCGACGGTCACGGTCATCATCAACTTGCCGGAAGACTCACGCCGCTCGCCTTTCGCGCCGCCGCCGATCCCGCGCAATTTCCCGAACAAATAAAAGAAGGTTTACACGCGTGGCAAGCGCGTAAGCTCTACGTCGGCAACTTCAGACGGACGAATGACGCCAAGACTTCAAACAATGATGCGACGGGCGCGGCAAAAATTCTTCACCTCAACACGGGGCGTTTCGATTCGCTGCTCGGTCGCAGTTATTACGAGATGGCCGCCGAGGGACGCAGCCAACACAAATCGCAAGAGATGGGCGCGCTTGAATTGCGCGGCGAACAAACATCTGAAATCAAGTTGAGCGAAAGTTTTGTACAGACGAGCGCGCCGGAGTCGAGCGTCTTTGACGGTATAGATATTTCCGTCAACGGCATCGCGCAACTCACGGGCTTACGACAACTTGCAAGCATCGCTGCCCTTTCTCCTATCGCTAGTGATGCGCAGCGTGCGCTCGAAGGGTTTAATGTTTTCGCTCCCTTCCGATCTATCTCAACGCTCGACGCTGGCTTGCGTCACACGCGCGATGCGCGACGAATACTGCAAACTTCAGGCGAATCAACGGACGCGCGCCGCGAAGCGGATTTTCTGCTGGCGATAAAGGAGCGTGAGTTTGCCGAAGCGTTGCAACTCGCTTCCGGCGTGCGCTTGGACGTGCTCGCCGACACGGAGACAGTTGCGCCGGGAGAATCGTTTACCGTGACGGCGCGCGTTTTTATCGGCGACGATGTGCGCCCCGAAGTGAAAGAATTACGTCTGCGCGCGCCGGAAGGTTGGCGCATTGAAAGACTCTCGGAGCAGCCGACGACGAATGAGACGCCATCAGCGCGCCGCGAGAGGGCGCAAGCCTCAGCAAGTTTCCGTGTTACTCCGCCCATTGATGCGCCGCTTACACAGCCATACTGGTTAAGACAGCCGCGCGAGGGCGATCTTTTTCGCTGGGCTACTGACGCGCCGCGCGGCGCGCCCTTCGATGCGCCGCTCATCACTGGCGAAGCGGAGATTACAATCGGCGACAATTCATTCATCGTCAATCAAAAAGCGCAGTATCGTTACGCCGACGCGGTGCGTGGTGAGATGCGACGCGACGTTGGTATTGTGCCTGCGCTCGCTATCCAATCAACACCGGATTTAATGATCGTTCCGACCGCAAGAGAAGATTTAACTCGCCGCATTGTCGTGCGCCTGACCAGCAATTCGCCGCGCGAGATCAGTGGAACAGTGAAATTGCAATTACCCGTCGGGTGGAAGTCGCAGCCGACGCAAGCTTCTTTCACATTAAAGTCGAAAAGCGAACGCGCATCGCTCGCTTTCAACGTCCTCATTCCGCCGCTCGCGCAAAACGCTCTGTACAAAATCGGCGTGACAGCAACAGCAGTGACAACAGATGAAAGGACGTTCGATAAAACGGAGCGTGCAATTGATTACCCGCACATTAACACGCACCGAATTTTTAGCGCAGCGGAAACGGTTGTGCGCGTTTTCGATTTCAAAGTTGCACGGTTGCGCGTCGGCTACATTATGGGAAGCGGCGACGAAGTGCCCGAAGCGATCCGGCGGATGAATTTGGAAGTTACGCTGCTTGATGAAGACGATCTTTCAACAAGCGATCTCGCCGCGCGTTTTGACGTGATCGTCGTCGGCGTGCGCGCTTCGCAGGTGCGCGCTGATTTCGTTGGCAACAATAATCGCTTACTAGATTTTGCACGCGCGGGCGGCACGCTCATCGTGCAGTATCAACGACCCGACTACACTATGCGCAAACTCGCTCCGTTTCCGGCCGAGATCGGCGCAAGCGCGCGCACAACGGACGAACGCGCTCCGGTAACGATCCTTGAACCTGCTCACCCCGTCTTTCATTTTCCAAACGAGATCACGCGCGAGGATTGGCAAGGTTGGGCACAAGAACGCAGCCTTTACAACTTCACAAACTTCGATCCGCATTACACTGCGCTGCTCGAATCGCACGACGCAAACGAACCCGCGCAGACGGGCGGCGAAGTTTACGCTTCGCTAGGGCGCGGGCACTACTTCTATACTTCCTACTCATGGTTTCGCCAACTTCCCGAAGGAGTGCCGGGCGCATATCGTTTGTTTGCCAACATGCTCAGCCTTTCAAAGTATGATTCCTCAAAACAGCCGCGCGCCGCGCGCTAAAATAGACACAGCGCGCGAACAGTTTCTTTACTTCCACGCCATCGCGAATCTTCACTCTTATCTGGCAACTGAGGCAAGCGCGATGCTATGCTTAACACTCTTCCCGAACAAGTTTGCTATAAGTGAAGACGAACCGTTCCATTATGTACAGAGGATTGAAGAGTCCGCGTCGCGTCGTGATCACAGGCTTCGGATGTGTTACGCCGATTGGCACGGGGCGCGAAAGGTTTTGGAGCGCGCTCATTGAAGGCAAGAGCGGCGTGCGGCGCATCGAGAGTTTCGATGTGTCAAACGCATCTGTCAAGATCGCAGCCGAAGTGCGTGACTTCGACTGGGAGCGCGAACTCAATCCGAAAGATCGGCGTCACGTCGCACGCACCGTGCCGCTTGCTCTCGCCGCCGCGCGCGAAGCGATTGCGGATGCAAAACTTTATCCGTCGGATTTCACGCTCGATGAACGGCGCGCCGTCGGCGTCATGTTGGGCACGGGCGGCGGCGGACTCTCGTTCACTGAACAACAATACAGTTATTGGTTCTCAGGCCAACACTCGAAGGCGAGCGTTTATACGATTCCGTCTTCAACGCACGGCGGCTTATCGTCCGAGCTTTCGATGGCTTTCGGTTTGCGCGGGCTTTCGCACGTCGTCTCGACGGGTTGCACAAGCTCGACCGACGCCATCGCATACGCGGCCGAACACATCGCGCTCGGTCGGCAAGAACTGATGCTTACCGGCGGCGTTGACGCGCCGCTTGCGCCCGGCATTCTCGCAGGCTTTAATGTGATGACCGTGCTGACAGATGAATGGAATGATGAGCCGCAGCGCGCCTCGCGTCCGTTTTCGCTCAACCGTTCAGGCATTGTGCTCGGTGAAGGCGCGTGGATTTACGTGCTCGAAGATTACGAGCGAGCGAAAAAGCGCGACGCGAAAATCTACGCTGAAATTACGGGCTACGGCGCGACGTGCGACGCTTACCATCGCGTGCGCTTGGAAGACACAGGCGAAGAACCGGCGCGCGCGATGCGTTTGGCTTTAGAGACGGCAGGACGCGCGCCCGAAGAGATCGGCTACGTTAATCTTCACGGCACATCAACTGTCTTAAACGACCGCATTGAAACGCAAGCCTTGAAGGTTGCTTTCGACAAACACGCTTATCGAATTCCGATGTCGGCTACGAAGTCGCAAATAGGTCATCCGCAAGGCGCATCGGGCGCGGCCGGCCTCGGCGCAACGCTCTGCGCGATGCACACCAATTGGCTTCCGCCGACGATAAACTTGGACGAACCCGATCCCGCATGTGATCTGGATTACGTTGCGAATAGCGCGCGTGAAGCGGAAGTGCGCATCGCGCTCTGCAACTGCATCGGCTTCGGCTCAAAGAACAGCGCGCTCGTCGTTGAGAAATCAGCAGCCGAGTAATCCACATCGGTCGAAGTAAAAAATCATTAGCCGCGCGTCTCACGCATACCAGAGGAAAGACGTTATGACCGAGATCGAGAGAATCGAAGATCAATTGAAACGCGCTTTCGGCGGCGACGCTTGGCATGGTTCTTCGCTCAGCGAAATTCTCGCGGGCGTGACGGCCGAACAAGCGGCGGCGAAACCTTTGCCGAGCGCGCATAGCATTTGGGAGATCGTGTTGCACATCGCCGCGTGGGACGGCGCGGTGTGTCAAAGACTCGAAGGCGAAGCGGTACGCACGCCCGACGAAGGAGATTGGCCAACGGTGGCTGAAACGAGCGACGCGGCATGGCAGGATGCGTTAGGGAGATTGAAGGAGGGACATGAAAGTTTGCGCGAAACGATCAAGCGGCTCGACGCCGCCGAACTCGATAAACGTCTCGGCGCAGAACGCGACGCTCCGACGGGCGGAGGAGTTTCCGTTTATACGACGCTTCACGGAATCATTCAGCACAACGTTTATCACGCCGGGCAGATCGCTTTGTTGAAAAAGGCGTGGAGTTGAAATCCAATTCGCGCGAGTTTGAATTGCCGCTAAACCGCTTCGTATGTTCCAACGTTTCCGCGAGCGAAGCCGCGAACTTGAACATTTAGATTTAGGCGATTACACCGCGACGGAATACGAGGGATGTCTCGTCGAGTTACGACGCATCAATCGTTTCTTGGGCGACGCGGGCGCGCTTCGTAAATCTTTGTTCCCTAG
This sequence comes from Pyrinomonadaceae bacterium, assembly GCA_013695245.1. Classification (GTDB taxonomy): domain Bacteria; phylum Acidobacteriota; class Blastocatellia; order Pyrinomonadales; family Pyrinomonadaceae; genus JACCYN01. The sequence goes on from JACDAW010000195.1 coordinate 7,806, forward strand.
TATTGAGCGTGCGGGAGCGAAGGATTTTTCGGTGCTTGATGTCGGCGCGGGTTCGGGCGAATTGCTGCGCGAAGTCGCAAGATGGGCGCGCGTTAAAAGCTTAAAGGCCACGCTTACCGGACTTGAACTCAATGCGCGTTCGGCACGGGCGATTCGCGAGGAATCCCGCTCTTTCGCTGAAATCTCGGCTGTGCGTGGCGATGCGCTTTGTTTGCCGTTTGAGGCGAACTCGTTTGATTACGTGATCTGTTCGCTGTTCACGCACCACTTTGCGGAAGAAGGAATCGTTGCGGTGTTGCGCGAGGCGCAGCGCGTGGCGCGTCGTCGCATATTTGTGATCGATCTTCATCGCCACCCGCTCGCTTACTATTTTTATACAACAATCGGGCGCGCGTTTTTTCGCAACCGCCTCGTCCGCGAAGACGGCGCGCTTTCGATCTTGCGCGGATTCAAACCTGACGAGTTAAAGATATTGGCTCACAGGGCGCAGTTGACGGATGCGCGTGTCGAACGCCGCTTTCCGTTTCGGTTGGTATTGAGCGCAAGCAGCGAGGAAGTTAAAGATCGGGGAAGCATTGACTCATTATGACGTGATTGTAGTTGGCGCGGGCCCGGCTGGCGCGAGCTTGAGCATTCATTTAGCGGGCGCGGGTGTGCGCGTGTTGCTCGTCGAGTCGAAGCGATTTCCGCGCCCGAAGTTGTGCGGCGAATTTATTACGCCGGAATGTTTGACTCACTTCGCGCGTCTCGGCGTGGAAACGGAGATAAGCGCGGCAGGCGGAACGCGCGTGGCGGAGACGATCTTTTATTCAGCACAGGGAAGAAGCGTTTCCATTCCGAGCCAATGGTTCGGAAGCGCGGGACAGATGGCGCTCGGACTTAGTCGCGCGGAGATGGACGCGCGGTTACTCCAGCGCGCGCGAGAAGTAGGCGTGGAAGTGTTGGAGGAAACAAGCGCCTCGAATTTAATCGTTGAAGATGAACGTGTGAGCGGCGTGCGCTTGAAAAGCGTTGACGGTGTGCGCGAGGCGCGGGCGTTCGTGACAGTTGATGGAACGGGAAGAGCGCGCGTGCTTGCAAAGCAGGTTGATGCTAAACGTAGAAGCGTAAACGAAACGTCGTTTGGAGACGCTGCGGCAAAGAAGCGATCACCGCTTGTCGCTTTCAAGGCTCACTTTGAGGATGTGCGCAATATCGATGATCGTTGCGAGATATATTTTTACAAAGGCGGTTACGGAGGATTGAGTCCGGTAGAGGCGGGGCGCAGCAATCTATGTTTCATTGTTGCGGCGAGTCAGGTGCGGGCGTGTGGGAGCGATGCGGAAAGAGTGATGCGCGAAGTTGTGATGCGCAACGAGCAGGCAAACTCTATGTTACGCGATGCGCGACGTGTATCCCCTTGGTTGAGCGTTGCGCTCCAAAGTTTTGGAAGAAGTGAGATCGCGCCGTCGGAAGGATTGTTGACGATTGGCGATGCCGCGTCGTTCGTCGATCCGTTTACGGGAAGCGGCATGTTGATGGCTTTGGAAAGCGGGGAACTCGCGGCGGCAAGCATCGCGCGCTGGCTGCCGCGCCTGCGCCGAAATGAAGGCTTCTCTTTATTGGCAGCAGACTACGAAGCACAGTACAACTCAAAGTTTGAGCGGCGTTTGCGCCTCTGCGCGCTGCTCAGACGCGCGGCATTTGCCCCGCAGTTTACTCACGAAGTTGCGATTATTGCTTTAGGTTTAAGCAACACAAGCGTGAGACGAAAGCTCGCGCGCGCCACCCGGCAGACGCTTCACACGCCCTTTAAGGCAAACATTTAGACTCTGTTAAACCCCTGCGTAATCGCGGGCAGTGATTTTCTTGTTAACAATTTTCTTGCTACTCATGCTCGTTTTAGAGTACAAAGTGGAACGTTAATTTTGTCTGACACTCTTAAAATGCTTTCGGAAGAGGAGTCGCCCGCCGCCTGATCTAAAAGCTCAGCGCACTTGTTTGTAAGTTTTCAAAATTATCAATCGCTTCGTTAAGGAGACGGACTTGTGATGCGTTTATTCCCCACTCGATCCTTTGTTTCACATCGCTCGATGTTTCTGTTTTGCTTCGCCCTTGCTCTCACTTTGACGTGGGGCGCAAGCGCCGCTTTCGCGCAGGCGCAAGCCACGGCCGCCGATCTGCGGGGCTTTGTGCGCGACCAGCAGGGCGCGGTTATCGCAGGCGCAACCGTTACGGTGCGCAACCCGGAGATTAATCTTTCGCGCACGGCGACGACGAACGACGAAGGCTTCTATCAGATCGTGCAACTGCCGCCGGGCGCTTATGAAGTTTCAGTTGAAGCCCCAAACTTCAAACGCGCCGTGCTCACAGATGTTGTGCTCACTGTCGGGCAGCGCGCGGATTTAGATATACCGCTCGAAGTCGGCGCGATTGGCGAAACCGTGACCGTCACGGGCGCAACGACGGAAGTTGTTGAAACATCGCGCACCGCCGTCTCGAACACCATCGAGGAAGTGCGCATTGA
>JACDAW010000208.1 GCA_013695245.1 Pyrinomonadaceae bacterium
GCGATGTGCATTGCGGTCGGGAAAGTGTCGTTGGAGGATTGCGACATGTTCACGTCGTCATTCGGGTGAATCGGCTTCTTGCTTCCCATCTCGCCGCCCGCGAGTTCGATGGCGCGATTGGAGATCACTTCATTCGCGTTCATGTTCGTCTGCGTGCCGCTTCCAGTCTGCCAGACGCGCAACGGGAAATGTTCGTCGAGTTTCCCCTCGATCACCTCATCGGCAGCACGCGCGATCAACTGCGCTTTGTCGGAAGGAAGCTTCCCTAAGTCTTCATTAACGAGCGCGGCAGCTTTTTTGAGCGTGCCGAGCGCGCGGATCATCTCGCGCGGCATCACGTCGCTACCGATGTTGAAGTATTTGAGCGAACGCTGGGTCTGCGCGCCGTAGTATCTGTTTGACGGAACTTCGATCTCGCCCATCGAATCGGTTTCGACGCGCGTTGCCGCCGCGTTCTCCGTTTTTTGCCGCATCGCTTCCTGTGACATGAGAGAATCCATCTCTTTCTCTTAAAACTTTAAGCTCAAACGTCAATCCAAACAGAGCCTCGCTTTAGCAAGCTAAAGTTAAAACTCCCGTAAAGATTGTACACCACTCACCGTCGGGCTTGCATTTGCGCGCAACCTCCGCGACGATTAGAAAAACCGCTTTGACGTGAATACAAAAGGAGTTTTATGGCTAAGGTAACTAACGAGCGTAAGCAGCATCTTGAACTTGTCGCCGCCACACTCACGAGAAGTTACTACTCGGTACACACTCCGGGCAACCGCGACTTCCGCGAGATCATGGACACCTACAAGTACATACTCGACGCGCTCATCGAACAGGACAACCTCCCGCCCGGTCATTCGTCGCTTACCGCCACCGACGGACTCGCGCCGTTTGTGCCTGATAAGGTTGATTAGCTTACGCCGCAACTTCTATTGTAAACCTAACCACTCTCGCAACGAGCGATCCAACGCATCGGCATCCCTTGATGACAAACTTCCGACGCTCTTGATAATAAGCTTCTGGTGGATGGTGAAGATGCCGCGCTTAACGGATGTTTCGACGTTCAAGCCTGCGCTCTTCCATTCGGCGAGCACAAACTCTCCTGAAAGCAGAGATGTTGTTTTACTCGTGAGCGGCACAATCAAGACATCTTGCGAAGCGTGCGGGGCGTTGACGATGACGGCGGGGCGCACCTTTGAGCTTGACAGATCAGAGAACGGGTAACGCACGAGCACGATTTTATTTTTCGAGTAACTCGGCATAGACATCATCTTCCCTGTTATCCCAAACGGCACTCAACGAAGAATCGCTCGCCGCCAGCCAGAAATCTGTTTCTTCTTCCGGCAGCAGCGTAACTAATGCGCGCGTTCCTTCAGGAACTTCGATCTCCTCTAGCGGCACGATCTTACCTTCACGAACAACGGCCCAGATTGTATTTATCATTTTTACATCAACCTCTTATCTCAGAAGCGTTCAGAATTTGGTCAATCATCGGTACTCAATTCATACAGATATTTTGCCACAAAACATTATATGTTTGTTACTCGCCTTCAATCGGCGCATCCGCCTCTTTCCAAGCCTTCCACCCGCCAGCCATCGAAAGCACGTTCGTGTACCCCATGCGCTGAAGATTGTCGGCGACGAGCGCGGAGCGATAACCGCCGCCGCAGTAAAGGATGATCTCGTCCGCTTTGTCGGGAATCGCTTTTTCGATGTCGCGTTCGATGATGCCGCGTCCCATGTGCTCGGCTCCGGCGGCGTGTCCTTCCGCCCATTCGTGGTCTTCGCGCACATCAATCAAACGCGCGTTGCCAGAAGCGAGGCGGTCGCGCGCTTCCGCAGGCGGAATTTCGCGGACGCGGCTGCGGGCGTCTTCGACGAGTTTTAAGAATCCTTCCGAGTGTTGCATGAGTTTGTCCTGTCCTTTTCAAGCGTAAAATTCCCACGTGCGGCGTGCGCAATTGGCTGAAACGCACTTGTCGGACTATAATAACCGTTCTTTTGTCAAAGCACTTAAAAGAAACTACGGACGCGGCAATGATGAATTGATTTTAATTCATACTTCATCCTTCCGCCTTCCTACTTAGATTCGGAGAGGAGCCTGAACACTTTTGGCGACAGATCAGAATACGCAGTTTGACGTGACAATTATCGGCGCGGGGCCCGGCGGCTACGTCGCCGCCATTCGCGGGGCACAGTTAGGTTTGAAAGTCGCGCTTGTGGAAAAAGATAAACGCTTGGGCGGGACGTGCGGCCTACGCGGCTGCATCCCGACGAAGCAGATGCTGATGTCCGCGCATATTTATGAACAGACGACGCAGCACGCGGCGGAGTTTGGCGTGAATGTCGGGGACGTAAAGCTTGATTTCGCTAAAGTCCTTCAGCGCAAGAACGATGTGGTGGCGAAGAACGCGAAGGGCGTCGAGTATTTGATGAAGAAGAACAAAGTCACCGTGTTCAAAGGCACGGCGCGATTCGTGACGCCAAAACAATTGGAAGTCGCGGGCGAGGACGGCGCGAAGCAGACAGTTAATTCCAAGAACGTAATTATCGCTACGGGTTCGGTCGTGCGCCCGATCAAAGGTTTTGAGACTGATGGTGATCGAGTGATCAATAGCGATCACATTTTGGACATGGAGCAAGTGCCGAAGTCTCTGCTCGTGATGGGTGCGGGCGCGGTCGGCGTCGAATTCGCGAGCGTCTATTCGCGCTTCGGTTGCGAGACGACGATCATTGAATTAATGCCGAGACTTCTTCCCGGTGAGGACGAAGAGATTTCTAAGGATTTAATGAAGGCATTTAGAAAGCGCGGCATCAAGCAGCAACTCGATACGAAGCTTGAGAAAATGGAGAAGTCGGACAAAGGCGTGGTCGTTACGGGAAAAACGACGAAGGGCGAAGACGTGCGGCTCGAAGCCGAAAAGCTTCTCGTCGCCGTCGGGCGCATGACTTATACGGAGGGACTCGGATTAGAGAACACGAAAGTTAAAATGGAGCGCGGCTCAATCGTGGTTGATGAGTTTTTGCGGACGGGCGAAGAAGGCGTCTATGCCATCGGCGACGCGATCCCGACGCC
>JACDAW010000218.1 GCA_013695245.1 Pyrinomonadaceae bacterium
GGGTTGGGTATGTCCGGTAACTTCTTCGGCAGCATTGAAAGCTGCAACTGTCTGGCTTCTTCCAACTCCTGCGCGCGTCGCTCGTACTCGACTTTGTCCCGTTCGTGTTGCAGTTCTTTCTCGGATAGTTCTTTGACGTGCTCCAACTCTATTTCAAGTCGTTTGTTCGTGCGGGCAAAACGGCGCGCCAGAAAAACCGAGATAACAATTACCAGACCGTAAATGCTGATTTGGCGCATCACAGCAATCACATCCGGCGGCAAAGGGAAACCCGATAGACCTAAAATCACTCTGGCAAACGTGGCCGCCTGCAATAGCACGCCGATGCCGACGATCCATGCTCCGTCCACGCTTTTTCGCAACGCCTGCGCCGCCACGCGCAGCGACTCGATAATCATAAAAAACGCGATCAGGACATTAAGCGCCAAACTTGTTTTTGAGTTAGGGAAAGCAAAGTTGATAGCGAGCCAGGCGATAATCACAGCGAGGAATATCCAGAACTGGCGCGGAATGCGCGCGGCGAGCGTGACATAAAGGAATGCCAGAAAAGTTACGTTCGTAACCGCAATGAGCAAAAAGATAAGCTGCCACAACAGCACGATCTTTGCGATGTCCTCATGAACACCGATAAATGTCCCCCCTCCTGCGTAAATGTAAAGCGCGTAGCTAAAAATAAACAACCCGAAGAAAAGATAAGCTCTATCGCGCGGATAAAATCCGTAGATCAGTAGAAACAAGATGCCAACGGTAAAGAATAAGCCGGATGCAATTCCTGAGCCACGATAGTCGTAAAATATCGTCTCGACCTGTGACAAGAAGGAGTCGAGCTTTGATATGCGCAACTCAAATCCGACGCCGAAATTTTGCGGCGCGCGGGCACTCAGGAATTTGCTCCAGCCGGAATTCGGATCGCGTAGAGCCGCGCAGGAATGCCGCACGGCGATCACATGCTCACCCGTAGCGCCCAGTGCAATGCGAGACTGTGTTTTGTTCGGATTGTAAGCTTGCTCCGTCTCTGCACTTTGTGCGCCGACGACACCGAAGCGTTTGACTAAAACGCCGTCAACAAAGATTTCGCTCGCTCCCCAGTGGTTCATCTCAAACGCCAGCGGGACGTTTGCCGACGTCGCATCCAAACGAACGCGCAGTCTGAACCAGCCAATTCCTTGCCAGCCGCTCTTAGGCAGGCGTTCAATCGGCAGCCGCGTGCTGTTGATAATTTCCCATGATGAATCATCAAGACTCGGATCAGCCCAACGCGAATCGTCGCCCGCGTGATACTTCCAGCCTGCTTTGTCCAACTCAATGGCCTTACCATCCTGCAAGATACTAGTTGTCAGGGTAAAGCCACCGCCTCCCTGCGCGTACAAAGTTGAAGCGGAAAAGGCCAAGACAATAAAGAGCAGGAAGATCCGGGTCAGATAGGCAAACAGCGGCATCGGGGAAATCTCCGTTAGAAACTGAACTGTGCGAGAGCACTGTAGCTTACATTGCCCACGCGGAATACGGCTTATCTGAGCGAGCAATTTTATTGCATTCCATGGAGATTTCTTTGTCCAAGCATCTTAAGGTCAACTCCTTTTCATTAACTGAAGTCCGGTAGCAGGCAGGTAGAATCACCGGCTCCTGTTGTTGGAGCACAGACTGTAGAGAGATACTCCAACACATCGCGTCCTTGTTGCCGCAAACTCATGATAGTCGTCAAAATGCGCTCGACGTATCGGCTACCCGCTTCGCTCTGTGTGCCGAAAGACTTTCGTCGCCACAAAACAGCACGTCGTAGCACACGCTCCGCATGGTTGTTCGTTGGTTCGACCCCAAGCACGCGCACAAACGTCCACAATGCGGCTTCAAGCATCCGCAGTTGCCGACACGTCCCGCGCGTCTTCCGCTGCTGACATTCGCTGCCACGCTCAAGCAACTCTTTAATTCTATGCTGCACCGGCATGATCAAACGTTGAAAGTTTCGCCGAGCAATCGTGCCGTTGCGCACCTGATGCCAGAGGCGGAACAACTCCTTCGCCTGCGCCACGAATGCTTCGCCGATTTCTTGTGACTCGCCGCCGCGTTCGGCTATTGCTTGAAAGTCGCGTTTGAGATGTGCCCAACAGAGCTGTCGTCGCTCATTGCTCAACCAGCTATAGCCGGGGTAGCGATCAGTTGTAATGATGCCTATCTTGCCATTCCCAATCACTTCACGCGCCGCTATCTGATTGCGGCTCTTTAACAACTGAAAGACCGTCACACCTTTGGTCGCGTTCAGCCACAGCCATCGTCCTTTGCCTTTTACTTTCCACCCCGTTTCATCAACATAGTTGATGGCCTGCCGTTGTACATAGCCTTGCGCTGTCTTGACCGGAGTAGCCAAAGCCTTGCTTACTTGTCGCTGCAGCGCGGACACACTTCCCAAACTTATCTCGATTCTATACAGCGCACTCAGAGCTTCCACGACATCGCGGTGACTAAGCCCGAGTCTGCCAGTCAGATAAGCAACTATGGCCTGCAGACGCGGGCCGAAACTGCCACGCGGCATCTCTTCGCTCCATTCAGCTTCGGTGAGTGTTCCACACCTCTGACACGATAAAGTGTGACGGCGATACTCAGTGACTTCGGCTTGCGCCGGTGGTATCTCGGTGACCTGATGGCGGTATGGTCGCGGGTCATTACCTCGCAACCTGCGTCCGCATTGCTCGCAACTGATCGGGCGCAAATCAACCAAATGATCTACTTCCTCGAAGGGCTTCAACTTACGCCCATGTCCGACATGACCCGTTTGCGCGCCTTGCTTCTTGTTACTCGACTCATGATGATACGTACGGCGATGCTGTGGTGCATCGGAGGATGGAGGCTTCGATGAGTTCTGCGAATTCTGTCCAAGCCGTTCTCGAAGTGCGGCGTTCTCGATCTTCAGGCTTTCAAGTTCTGCCACTTGCGCTTCCAATGCAGCAATCTTCTTTTGATAAGCGGTGAAACGAATCTGGAGCAGGCGAAGTTGATGCTGAACAAGTGTTGCCGCGTCACGTATTGACTTGGGTGTGGCGATCCACTCGGACTTTAGAATGTTAAAGCCGGTAAGCATTGCCAGAGAGGATAATGAGGCAAACTATTTGTGTCTAGCTTTTTCTTCGGCAGATAACTGAACGGTTACGATGTCACTTATGGAGTCCGATAATCATTGTTATGTCCGCTGTAATGAGTTGTCATACCTAAGTATGTCATGAACGATCCGACGACGGGCGCTAAACACCTCACGCAAATAAGATGTCGAGTTCTGAGGGTATGTCACCTCCAACTATTCATATCTTAGCGCAATCATCGGATCAATCTTCATCGCGCGCTGTGCCGGAATGTAACAGGCGGTGAGCGCGACCAGCGCGAGCAGCACGGCGACGCCGCCGAAAGTCATGGGGTCGGTCGTGCCCACGCCGTAGAGCAAGCTTCCGAGCAGGCGCGTCACAACGAACGCCCCGATTAAACCCAGCGCCATCCCTAAGCCTACGAGCTTCATGCCCTGACCGAAGACCATCCTAAGTACGTCCCATCTCTGCGCCCCAAGCGCCATGCGCAGTCCGATCTCATGCGTGCGTTGTGTGACTGAGTAAGACATCACGCCATAGATGCCGGCCGCCGCCAACAGCAGCGCCACACCCGCGAATAGACTGAGGAGGAGCGCGTTGAAGCGTGGCTGCGCCGCCGCCTCGCTGACGATCTGCTCCATCTCCCGAACTTCGGCGACGGGCTGCGCTTTGTCAACTTGGCGCGCGGCTTCGCGCACCGCCGGGACGAGGCTCGCCGGCTCAACCGCCGACCGCACAACGAAAGACATCCCGGCGAATGGGTCTTGCAGGTAGGAGGTGTAAATCTCCGGCGTCGGCTCGGTGCTCAACTCAAGACTGCGCACGTCCGCAACCACGCCAACGATCTCGAACCAGATCGGCTGTCCGTCACGCGTGCCGCCAAGATTGATTCGTTTGCCGACCGGATCTTCGCCTGCGAAGTCGCGCCGCACGAGCGATTGGTTGACAAGGACGGCGAGTGGTGCTGAAACATCGTCGTGTGCGTCGAGCGCGCGCCCCTTCAAGATGGGAACATTGACCGCGTGGAAGTAGTCCGGGCTGACGCTGCGGTAATTAACGCCGGGCCACTTGTCCGGCGTGAGCAGCGGGCGACCCTCGACCCGGAAGGCGGTCGTCGGACCCTTCACGAGCGGCAGAGTATTAATCACGCCGACGGCGTCCACGCCCGGCAGCGTCTCGATGCGTTCGGCGACTTGGCTGTAGAAGGCGGAGTACTGCGGGTCTTGGCGGAAGTTCGCGCCCGAAGGTGTCAGCCTGAATGTCAGCACGCGCTGCGGTCGGAAACCCAACTCGACTGCTTGTAAGCGCAGGAAACTGCGGAAAAGTAGCCCCGCGCCGATGAGCAGCATGAGTGAGAGCGCGACTTCAGAGACGATGAGCAAGCTACGCAAACGGTTGTGGCGCGCGCCGCCCGCAGTGCCACGCGCACTCTCCTTGAGCGATTCGTTGACGTCAGGGTTCGTGGACTGGAGTGCGGGCGCGAGTCCGAACACGACGCCTGTGCCGACGGAGACGAACAGCGCGAAGCCGAGCACGCGCAGGTCAACGCCGATGCTTTGCGCGCGGGGAAAGTCGACGGGCAGCAACCCCCGCATCAAATCAACGCCCCACCAGCCCAGCAGCAACCCGACCGCGCCGCCTAAAAGAGCCAGCAACACGCTCTCGACGAGCAACTGCCGGACGAGGCGCAGCCGCGTCGCCCCTAGCGCGAGG
>JACDAW010000271.1 GCA_013695245.1 Pyrinomonadaceae bacterium
AGATCGGCAACGCACATGTTTTTGAGCCTGTTATAACGCAGAAATCCGCTTATCGTCGCCTTGTTGATGAATTGCTCGACGTGTTCGGCGGTTCGGCGCAGCCTTTAATGTCGCACCTCGTCGAAGCAGGCAAACTGTCGCTTGCAGATGTGCGCACGCTGGAAGCTGAGTTGGCGCGGGTTGAGAGAGGCGACGAATCGGCGGCGGCAAACAACCAACCCCGCAAGTCTGAGCGCAAGGACGCGGCGGGCGGGAAAGGTTGACGGTCATGAACATCGCCTTTGATTGGGTAGCGCAATTTGCCGGATGGCTTATGCCGCTTGTCGCCAATCATCTGTGGCAGGCGACGCTGTTCGCTTTAATCTTGTGGCTCATCGCTGCCCTCGTGCTCAAGAGCGCGCCCGCGCAAGTGCGGTATTTCGTTTGGCTGATCGTCGCCGCCAAGTTTGCCTTTCCGTCCGCGCTGATCGCTTTTCTGCTGCGTCGCGTCGGGTTTCACTCCGCTCTAGTCGTTCACGACGCCGCGAATCTAAACAGCGACTTTATTTTTGTCACACAAGCGGCACAGCCTGTTCTCCAACCGTTTCAATCCGCGCACGTTATCGCATCAACTTCGCAAACGGCGCGCGCCGTCCTCTGCTGCATATTGGTCGCCATCTGGCTTCTCGGCGCCAGCGCGTTCTTATTTCGATGGTGGATTAAGCGACGAAAGTTTCTACAAGATTTGCGCGGAAGCGAAATTGTCAGCGGCGGACGAGCATGGTCACGACTCTGTGATGCGCAAACAAGAGTTGGCTTGAAGGACAGGATTCGCTTGCTTATCTCGCCGCGCATCAGCGAACCGGGCGCGTGGGGCGTTTGGCGCAGTTTAATTCTAATGCCCGCCGGACTCGCCGAACGCTTAACGGATACGGAACTCGAAGCCATCATGACGCACGAACTTCTTCACATTAAACGCCGCGACAACCTCGTGAGTCATGCGCAGACGATGCTGTGCTGCGTGTGGTGGTTTCACCCGCTTGTCTGGCTCGCTGCTCGGCGGCTGTTGGCGGAGCGCGAACGCGCGTGCGATGAAGCGGTGCTCAGTTTGAGCGGCGCGCGTGAGGCTTACGTGTCAAGCATGTTGAAGGTTTTGCGGTTTTGCGTTCATTCCCCCGTGGCCGGTGCTTCGGGGATGGCTGATTCGGATTTACAAAGGAGGCTCGAATACATCATGGGATTTGATCAAAACGGAAGATGGAGAGCGTGGCACGCGTGCGCGCTCGGCGCGGCTGGCATCGCGTTCGTCGTCGTCACTTTCGCTGCCGGAGCGCTTGACGCTAACAGCAGTGTTATGGCGCAAACAATCGGCGGCAGGAGCGCCGCTCAGAGAAACGCAGTGACGCAAACCAGCGGCAACAGTAATGTAAGTCAAACGCAAGAAGAAGCGGGCACGGGGCGGCAATCGCGCGCTCAAGGAGGTGACTTTGACCGCCGACTCGATGCCGAAGTTGATGCTGATACGGATGCGGACGCGAGCGAGAGCGCCCCGCCCGCCGCGTCCTCCTTCGAGCCGCAAGACTCAGAGCGCGCGATTGCTGAAACGGCGCAATTGCCCTCAAGGGCTGTGCGCTTCGAGAATAAACCGGACGCACCAGTGACGCTCACGAGCGCGAGTATGAAATCGCTGCCCGGTGAATTGATGCGCCGCATTTATGACGACATGAATTATCCGGCTGAAACTTACGCCAGCCTTCCCGTCGTCACGCTCGTTAATAACTCCAACGAGCGCATCAAAACTATTTATCTGCGTTTCACCGTCAACGGACGCAGGGGCGGCGTGGTGCTCGGACATGCGGCCATGATCGAACCGCAAAGCGCCTATACATTCGAGACCGCCTTCAAGAAATTAAATGCGATGTTACCGGCCGCGCCGGAAGAAATCACCGTCAGTCTTGATGCGGTCGAATTCGATGGCGGGAAGAGATGGGGCAGAGCGCTTCCGCCGAGTCCGCCGCCGCCGCCAGCACCACCATCACCAGCACCGCCGTCACTAGCACCGCCGTCACCAGCACCGCCACCACCGCCGCCCGCCAATGAAAGCGGAAGTTTGCGACTTCTGCGCAAGGTTGAACCCGTCTATCCGTTGGAAGCGCAACAGCGCAACATCGAGGGCGACGTGACGGTTGAATTTACCGTTAACACAAATGGTGAGGTTGTGAACGAGCGCGTATTGAACGGCGATGAAGCGTTGCAGGGCGCGGCGCTCGAAGCGATCCGGCAGGCTCGTTTCGCCGCGCCTTCAGAGCCTACACAGCGCAGGGCGCGCTTCAGTTTTCGCCAATACGAATCAACCGCAACGGCGCACACCGATCAATAACATTAGCGCAGCAAACTCAAAATTTAATCGTCCGCGTAAAAAGGAGCTGCGTCTCGCGCGCAGCTCCTTTCGCTTTTAGCAATCAACTCTATCCTTTGAAAATCTCTGCTCTAATTTTAGACGCCGGTTGCGCCTTCGGCGTGTCTCATCTAGCCTTCCAACCTCCAAGCCTTCCCCGCTCACCGAATGATAATTCTTCTCGATGGCTACCGAGCGTCCTTACCGTTGACAAGTTGCCCTTCCCGCGCGATCATAGCATCCATCCGTTAAGCGTCCGTTCGACAGCGCGCTCTCCTAAGATTTTAGGGTTCGCATACATAAAGGATTTTCGCACACGCCGAAGGAGTTTTTCGGTTCGTCGTTAGATTAGCGTCTCCCTCTCCCGTCGCTGGTCTGCTCTCTCCCGGAGCTATCATCCTCTCCCATAGGGTTAAACGTTATGAACATCTGTCCCACCTGCCAACAGTGTTTCGAGGATGAACACTCGCTCTGCCTCTACGATCAAACTCCGCTGAGGCTGTCGCGTCCCGGCGCATGTTTGATCGGGCAAAAGTACCGTCTCGATCAGCTAATTGTTCAAGATGAGATGCACGCGGTTTACGCCGGGACGCTCGTTGAAACCGACCGACCGGTGGCGATCACTCTGCTGCGCCCGCGCTTAATCGCCGAAGAGGATGCGCGCGTGCGCTTTCGGCGCGAAGCGCACGCCATCGCGCATCTCAACACACGCATTGACAACCAACACGTCGCCCGCACACTCGATTACGGCTCGCTGCCTGACGGCGGCGAAGCATTCATCGTGACGGAATTAATCGCCGGACAAACGTTAGGCGAATACATGGACGAAACGGGACAATTAAGTTTAACCGACGCGCTACACATCGCCCGACAAATCGTTGACGGACTCGGCGCCGCCCACCGTTGCGGAGTTGTGCACCGCGATCTTAACCCGGCGAACGTCATTCTGACTCGCAACTATCAAAAACGATTTGAAGTTAAGATCGTTAACTTCGGCATCACACGATTGCGCGAACCGCGACCTCTGCTTCCGGCAAGCGACGGCAGGCATAAACACGCTGCGCTTGCGACTTCAAACTCGCTTGCACCGTACAACTCTCCGGAACAGCGCGCGGGCGAAGAGCCTGACGGACGCTCTGATCTCTACAGCCTCGGCGTGATTCTCTACGAGATGCTCGCCGGGCGTCTGCCCTTTGCAGTTGGGGGCGCAATCGTCGAGAACACGTCTGCTTCCAACGGCTGGGAAGAACAATTGCTGCCGCTCTGCGACGTGCGCGCGGACGTGCCCGAAGCTGTGGCGCAACTCGTGATGCAGTCACTGCAAAGCAAACCTTCATCGCGTCCGTTCTCGGCGGTCGAGTTTGCTCGCCAATTGCGCATGGACGAACACCCGGTGGTGGCGACGCATCTTAAACAGAACGCGACGGCCGTCATTACACCGTCAGTTCAGACCGACGCAGGAGGCGCCGCGCCGATTCACCAACCCGACGCGCTGCCAGCAGTGAAAGCAATCTTCACGTCAGAGAAAGCTTTGCCATCGGTAGCTGCTCCTGTTCTTTCGCCACTCGTCGCCAATAAAACAACTGCGCAACAACTGCAGGCGCGCTCGCAACGTGCGCCTGAACAACTTCAACCAACCGTCATCCCAAAAACAATCGCTCCGCTTGCAGAGAACAAGTTAGAAGCGCAAGAGCCAGATTCTGCGCCACGAAAAATCATTATCTATTTTGAAGACGAAACAATCTTTGAAGGACACAAGCCGGGTGAAGATGGGGGCTTGATTGCCTCACCTTTCTTAGCTGCTCCCGCGTTCGTCGCCGGATCATTTCCAGAGAAAACTCCGTCTTCCACGCCTCCAAAACGTAGCGCCCAAGTGCTCAAACGAACTGCGCGCCGCCGTCGCTCTGCTCTAGCA
>JACDAW010000274.1 GCA_013695245.1 Pyrinomonadaceae bacterium
GATCATCAGTTAATACTGCGTCCAGAACTGCATCTGATATTTGGTCGGCAATCTTATCTGGGTGACCCTCAGTCACTGACTCCGAAGTGAATAGATAATTTCTCGAACTACCCAATTTATATTCCTCTTTAAAATTGTGACTTTAGAACAAACGGCGTACTCTAACAATAGGCGCCAGAGCATGTCAAGTTTGATAGCTGTTAAATGCAGTAGTAAGCGGAAAACTAATCTAGAGATACTACATAATATATATTATCGGACGCTATTAGTATTATGAATAAATCTTTGTTGTGGTATATTTCCCTCTCTCAGATAACAAATTTTACTGGAGACTCATGCTTAAAATAGAAAATTTCACCGATCACAAGTCATCCGCGAAAATCGTCGAGCATGTGCGGGCACTCATTAAGTTTGTCCCTAAAGAGCATCTCCGCGGTATCGAACGCTTAAGACTTGTGGATTCAATTGCAGACGCACGTCTGAAAAGCGTTACCCCATCAAAGCTTCCCGGACTTTATCATCCGCGCCAAGGAACTCAAACTGCTTGGCTTGAGATTGCGGTCGAAACCTTACTGCCTTCACATGCTTCGTTCTATAAACGCCTACTGCCGCGGCTTTCACTCAAAGATAATATTGCCGCAGTGCTCTTCTCCCTCATCGGTCAGCATTACTATTTCACACTTAAACACTCTGTAAAAAAGAGTCAAATTGAAATCCTCGTTCGGAGCTACACGGAGAAACATTTAAAACTGCGTAACGAGCGGGAGAAGAAATTGCGGGCGAGATTATTCAAACCTCTCCAACCGACACTTGAAAGGTGGGCACGGCAACTACAGAAACGCACCGTAAATGCACCCAAGTAGCCACAAAATACACGTCTATTTCGTTATCAGACTCGATAATTCCTGTGACTCAACTACTTCACGCAAAGCTTTCAGTACATCTTCCTGTTCAAAGACAAGTGCTTGAAAGCTGATTTCCAGCTTGAAGTTGCTGCTGGGTGAATCATACCGATAAATAGCGGGTTTATTAGGATGAGGAACGCTTCCCTTATATAAATTAGCTTTACGCAGCGCCCGCGCATCCTCGCGCTTTAAATTGTTTCTGCTTACCTGTTCCACAAAATCCTGCATCGAGCTTTCATCAGGCTGCCGCACGATTTGCAATAGCAATGACTTGGAGGCGATGTCGGCATGCCGACATCGTTCGCGGATGGCGGGTGGCAGACTAGCAATCGAAATCGCCTCCGTCACGGTGCTGCGACTTTTCCCTAACTTGCGCGCCACTTCCTCGTGCGTGTAACCATAACGGTCGCATAAGGCTTGTAAGCCATCGGCTTCCTCCCAAGCCGTCAGATCCTTGCGCTGTAAATTCTCTATCAAAGCGATTTCAGCGACTGCCCTGTCATCCACATCAAGCTCGATACAGGGCACCTCCTGTAATCCGGCGGCACGCGCCGCACGCCAACGCCGCTCACCAGCAATGATTAGCCATCGCCCATCCGCACACGGACGCACAAGTAACGGCTCCAGCACCCCCTTATCACGGATAGAGGATGTCAATTCGGTTAAATCGCCGATCTCTATTCGCGGTTGATCCGGATTCGGATCAATTAGGTCGAGAGTGATCAAACGTCCGATTGGGGTCGGACTTCTGCTCGCCAACTCCTCTACGTAGTGCGCGTCGTGGCGCATACGCAAGCCTGTCGGTAAACCTCTTCTAGACACGTCTCATCACCTCTTCACATAATTGCGCATACTCGTTGGCTCCGGAAGAATTTGGCGCAAAAGTAAAAATGGATTCCTTATGCGCTGGCGCCTCCTCCAACCGCACACTCTTTGTAATCACAGTTTCAAACATTTTTTCCCCAAAAACCTCTCTAATCTGCCCGCACACCTCCCGCGCCAGCGTCGTCCGCCGGTCATGAAGAGTGACAACCACGCCGAGCAAGCGCAAATTCGGATTCGGACGCGCCTTTACCTTTTCAATCGTCTCCAACAGATCGTCCGTCCCTTCTAAGGCGAAATAAGAGGATTGAACGGGAATAAGCACATGCGTTGCGGCTACGAGCGCGTTGACGGTTGTTAACCCAAGCGTCGGCGGAGTGTCGATAATAATTACTTCATATTTGCGCTTAAAACTCTCCAAACGATCCTTCAGACGGAAAGGAGCGTCGAAATCACCAACCAATTTCGCCTCCAATTTCGCCAAACTGATGCGCGCCGGAATCACATCCAAGTTTTCCACAGACGTTTCATGTACGTAAGTATTAACGGGAAGATGCCCCTCAGTCATTAACTCGTAAGCAGAGCGCTCTACGGCGCGGAGATCGAGAAAAGAGATTGAACTATTACCCTGCGGATCCATATCCAAGAGCAGCACGCGATTACCGCGGCGGGCGAAAGCGGCCGCCAGATTGATCGCCGTCGTTGTTTTGCCAACGCCGCCCTTCTGGTTAGCAATCGCAATCACGGTGCTCGATTTTTTCGTGCCGTTAGTTGTTATCACCAAAACCTCTACATTGGTAGATCACCAACTTCGCCGATCACATCGGGCCATTCTTCGTCAGTCGAATCGCCTGTTTCCTCAACTTCTTCACTTTTGCGATTGGACGCCCGAAATACCTCATCATCAACGAATATCGGGCAATCAGCTCGTAGCGCGAGCGCGATGGCGTCAGATGGACGAGCATCAAGCAGCAGCGCTTCACCTTCAGGATTGCGCATCTCGATTACCGCAAAAAACGTGCTGTCACGAAGTTCCGTAACCACCACACGCTCAACCTGAAGCCCCATCTCGCTCATAAGATTGCGCATTAAATCATGTGTCATCGGTCGCTGCGGCGCTACTTTCTCGATCTCAAGCGCGATGGCATTTGCTTCGTAGGGGCCGACCCAGATCGGAAGCAGCATATCACTATGAATATCTTTCAGAATAACGACCGGCGTGCCGCTCTGTGGATCAACCATCAAACCTCTTATTTTTACCTCGATTTGCATCAGAACTCCTAATAAGTCACTTGAAGGTCGAATCAGACAAGCTCGCCATACAAACTATTAACTTTAATTTCAGTTACGCGAACATCAACGGTTTTTCCAATCAAATCCTTGCCTCCACGAAAATTTACGATCTTGTGACACGTTGAATGCCCCATCAAATCGCTTGCCGAGCGGGTGCTTTCGCGTTCAACCAAAACATTAACACTTGTTCCTATGTAATTATTATAAATGCTTTTCTGGACTCTACGTTGTGCCTCCTCGACCATTGCAAAGCGTGCTGCCTTTTCTTCTTCGCTAATATCGTCAAGCAGTAATGCAGCAGGCGTTCGCGCCCTCGGAGAATACTTGAAGATGTAGAGGCTATCATATTCACACTGTTCGATTAACTGTACCGTCTCACCAATTTCCCCAGTCGTTTCTCCCGGAAACCCGACGATGATGTCGCTGGTTAAGGCGAGTCGCCGCCGTGAATTTTTGATTGCTGCCACACGAGCTAAATAATCAGAGGCTTTATGTCCCCGTCGCATCGCACGCAACACGCGGTCGCTGCCGCTCTGGACGGGCAGGTGCACCCAGTTGCAAAGATTAACGTTTTCATCAATCGCTTGGACAATGTCCGAGTGAAAGTCTCGCGGAAAGGAGGTGGTAAATTTTATTCGCTCCATGCCCGTTGCGGCGACCGCCCGTAACAATCTTGAAAACGGTGTCGCTCCTTTAAAATTTTCTAGCCCGGACTCCAAACGCGGGCGGTAACTATTAACGTTCTGCCCGATAAGATGTATCTCTCTGTAGCCTAAGTTCTTTAACTTCTCCACCTCTGCAATGATCTCCGCCGCCGGACGACTCCGCTCGCGTCCGCGCGAAAACGGAACTATGCAGTAGGAACAAAACTTGTTGCACCCTTCGATGATCGGCACAAAGGCAATGTAAGGCGAATGCCTCTCGACTGGGGACACATTCCATTCCTCGCCCTCTTCCCTCTCCCCAAGATCGCTAACTTGTTTTTCGCCCGCGCGCGCCCGCTCGATAAGAAGCGGTAAACGATCAGTTGCGCGCGTCCCCACTACTAATCCGACCGCCGGCGCGTGGTCAAACACCGCTTCGCCCTCAAGTTGTGCGACGCAACCCATGACCCCGATCAACTGACTATTTTTTCTTTGGCCATGCTTCACTTCGCCGACGCGCGAGTAAACTTTTGCTTCCGCCCGCGCCCGCACCGAACAGGTGTTAAGCAATACAACGTCGGCTTCTTCAACTTGCTGGATGAGTTCATAACCCGCCGCGCGCAAGCCCGTGGCTGCTCTTTCCGCGTCCGCCACGTTCATCTGGCAGCCGAATGTCTCTAAATAGACGCTTGCCTTCCCCATAACACCATCCATCGCCCACATCGCCAAACTTTAAATACAAGTTTAGCAGAAAATTCAACTCATAAGCGATAAGAATAACTGCCTCACGCCTGATCGCAAAACCTAAATGCTATTTTCTTCGTGCCTTCTTGTTTCGCTTGTCTCTAACGACAACCTTTTCGGCGCTCTCTAAAAGCCACCGTGCCGTCTCGCGGGTTGTCGTAACGTCTTCCGCACCGCCGATCAATCGCGCCAATTCGCCGATCCGCTCCTCATCGCTTAACTCTTGAATAGCGGCGAAGGTGCGACCGTCCTTCACGTTTTTGGAAACAACGAAATGATGTTTAGCAAAGCGCGCGATCTGCGCTTGGTGCGTCACACACAAAATTTGGCGTTGTGCGGCCAGCGCACGCAGTCGCTGACCGACCGCTTCAGCCACGCGGCCGCTTACCCCCGCGTCGATCTCGTCAAAAACAAGTGTCGGCTCTTCGTCACGCACGTCTCCCGTGCCACTTGCCCGACATACGGTGTGCAACGTCAACATCAATCTCGAGAACTCGCCGCCCGATGCGACGCGCGAAAGCGCGCGCACGCTTTCGCCTTCGTTCACCGAAATCAGAAATTCTATGCTATCAGCTCCGTTCGCCGTCCAATAAGAAGCTTCCGGAATTCTCTCTTCATCTCCCAACTCCCTCTTCTCGACAAACTTCTCGTCCCCGGCGCGCTCCTCCGCCGTCGTTACTCCGATGACAAAGCGCGTCCGACCCATCGCCACTTCCGCCAATTCTGTCTCGACCCTTTGCTCTAGCAGCGACGCTGCCGTCCGACGTTCTTTCGTCAACCGCCGGGACAGCTCCCTGTAATTCTGCGAAGCGTCAGCCAACGCCGCGCGGTGCGCTTCCATGCGCTCGGTCGCATCGCTCATTTCGTTTAGTCGTTGCTGCAAGTCACCCTTGAGTTCAACAAGCTCAACTAAATCTAAATTGTGTTTGCGCTTTAGTCTTTCTAGTTCGGCGAGGCGTTCCTCAATTTTGTCGAGGCGGACGGGCGAGAAATCAATCCGCTCGTTGTAGCCGCGAAAACTTTCGGCCACGTCCGTGAGAGTTAAAATTGCCGCTTCGAGCGCCTCCACATCCGGTGCGACGCGCGGATCAATCGCTGCTAAATCTTGCACCCGCCTTTTTACCAAACTCAATCGCTCGATAACGTTTTTATCCGTTTCATAAAGTTCGGCGTAAGCGTTGTGGCTCAATTCATAAGCTTTCTCGGCATTAGCCAACAGGACTTTTTCGGCCGTCAACTCCTCGTCTTCGCCCGGAAGCGGCGCAATTGTTTCAAGCTCACGCAATTGATAAGCGACAACTTCGCCCGCCCGCGCGTGCTCCGACACCTTACGGCGAAATTCTTCGAGACTTTCCCCGGCCGCTTTCCAATTCGCATAAGCTTGTGCAACTTGTCTTCGCAAATCCTGACAACCGGCGAAATCATCCAGAAATCTCATCTGTTCCCCCACCGCCCCCAGCGCGTACTGCTCACCTTGACCGTGAATCTCCACAAGGTAAGGCGCAATTGTTCTCAGCGCCGCCAAGTTTGCGATCTGGTCATTGATAAACAGCCGACTCCGATTGGCGACGTGTATCTCACGGCGAATAAAAATTTTTCCTTCCTCAACTTCAACACCGAAGCGTTCGAGTAAGCTTCGTATTTTCTCCAACACATCATTGTCAAACTCAAAGGCTCCTTCGACCAACGCGCGCTGCGCACCGGTTCTAATAAGATCAGTGGCCGCGCGTGCACCGAGCAGAAGCGCCAGCGCATCAACGAGAATAGATTTACCCGCGCCCGTCTCACCGGAAATGACGTTCAAATTTTCCTTGAAATCGATCTGTAGGTTCTCGATGACCGCGAGATTATTAATACTCAAGAACTTTAACATAAAGAAATTCAGTAGCTTTAAGTTGAACTTTAAGAAACGCTCTTAAGCTCAAAAAATATTTCACCTTGATTTGTTGCCGCACGATAAGTAGTATCTAACTTTCAAGTTTACCCGAAAGGAAACGATTCTGATGTCGTTTAATAAAATTATTCTTGTCGGAAATCTAGGGCGTGACCCGGAGCTTCGCTACACGCCGCAGGGCACTCCCGTCTGTAGCTTCACGATGGCGACAAACGAGCGTCGTCGGGATCGCGCTGGCGAGACGCAGGATTCAACCACTTGGTTTCGCGTTACTTTATGGGGGCGACAAGCGGAAACCGCCTCACAATACTTAACAAAAGGGCGTCCGGTTTACATCGAGGGGCGTCTCCGCATGGAGGAATGGACGGATAAAGATGGGCGCGTCCGCAACACGCTCGAGGTTCACGCGACCGATATGCAATTCATTGGCACCCGTGGCGACGAACCCGCTGCCGCCGCCGTCGCATCGCAATCAGCTTCCTCATCTGCCCCCCGTGCCGCCGCGAAATCAACCGCGATGGAAGAGATGGAACCGGATGTTTCAGATGATGATATTCCATTTTAACTTTAAGAGTCGGCATCCCGACTCTTAAAGTAAGACTTGAAGCGAAGCTTATATTGCCAAAATAAAACTCGCGTTTTACGTTAACCTTCCCACTTGCCAAGTTCACGTAACTTCTCAAAGCGATGCTTTAACCTGACGCTTCTCTGCATCAGCATCGCGCTCTCAAGGTTCTCTTTTAACGCACCGTCAAGCAGTCGCAATGCTTCTTCAGCATTATTATGTGCGCCTCCCTTTGGTTCCGGCACAATCACATCAATGATTCCTAGCTGTTTCAAGTCGTGCGCTGTCAGACGCAAGCAGTTTGCAGCGCGCTCCGCCTGAGCCGCATCCTTCCACAAAATAGCTGCGCATCCTTCCGGTGAGATAACCGAATAGACGGCGTTTTCGAGCATCAATACGCGATCACCGACTCCAATAGCCAAAGCTCCACCTGAGCCTCCCTCGCCGATCACAGTGACGATAACAGGCACATCCAGTTTAGCCATCTCTCTTAAATTGTAAGCGATAGCCTCGGCCTGACCGCGCTCTTCAGCTTCGATACCGGGATATGCGCCTTGCGTGTCAATAAAAGTAAACACCGGGCGGCTGAATTTCTCCGCCAGTTTCATCACTCGCAACGCCTTGCGATACCCCTCCGGTTTCGGCATCCCGAAGTTCCTTAAACGGCGCTCTTTGGTATCGCGCCCCTTCTGCTGCCCGATAACGACAACCGGAGTTCCATGAAAACGCGCAGTGCCAGCGACAATCGCCATGTCATCACCGTATCTACGGTCTCCGTGTAACTCAACGAAGTTCTCAAAAAGCGCTTCGTAAACGTCAAGCGCGTAGGGACGCTTCGCGGCGCGCGCAATTTGCAAGCGTTCGTATGGAGTTATTTTGGACAATGGATTCGCATCTATTTCCATAGGGATCAAGTCAAGGTTTGCTTAATTTGAATCAATATATCTCGTAGGATTATATTGCAACTTTAAAGAAATCACCCGCACGGCGGTGAGCATCTCCGCCAAGCCATTCTACTCTGCAGCCCGCTTCTCTGAGCGACGCTTCCAATTCTAAACTCCCCCCGATCCGCAGCGCGCCATGTGGTCGCGCGCGCACCAGTACGTCAGGGGTCAATCGCATTTCAACGAAAACTTCGCAATCTCCTTTATGGTGATTGAGAACTTTAAAAACGCGGTCGAGCGTTTGTTCGATGTCGCTTCGCTCCGGCAGTTGCACAACTATCGCTCGCGCCCGACGTTGCATGGCTTCATCAAGCCGCTCGACTCCGTCTGCAATAAGCGTCGCCGCGCCTTCTTCACTCACCTCCATCCGGCCGCTGACGAGCAAGACTTGATCGGCAACAACGAATTTTTGATATTTAGCATACACGCCCGGCCACAACACGCATTTTACCCCGCCGGTTTCGTCCTCAAGCCTCAGCAAAGCGAATCGATCATTTTTCTTTGTCGTCTTAATCTGCAATTCCGTGACGACGCCACCTAAAGTGATCTGTGAAC
>JACDAW010000276.1 GCA_013695245.1 Pyrinomonadaceae bacterium
CGCCGATCCTGTGACTGGCGAAGGAATCTATTACGCACTGCGTTCGGCGGAACTCTTCGCCCAAGCTTACCTGAAAGATGAAATGAGCGGTTATGAAAAAAGCTGGCGCACGGATTTTGGAGACGAATTGCGCCGCGCAGCAGATATGCGCCAACGTTTTTATGGAAAATTTTTAGGCGCGCCTTTTACCGACAGAATGATTCAGTTTGCGCTTCACCATCAGGGCATCAAGAATGTTCTCGGCGAACTCATCGCGGGCGAACAAGGTTATCTTGATCTTAAACGCAAACTGCTTAGCCACGCGTTACTTCGGCTTTAAATCAACATCTAAAATCCTTCTCCGACGGACGCGAGTGAAAGCGCTCTATGCAGAGTTAACCGGCTCGTCGAGCGGGTGGCGCGTGTCGGCGTTTAAATCGGACGCTTCACCATCAGGCTGTGTGTAAGAGGCGAGACGACGACGAAGTTCTTCGGGCACGGCAACGGTCTCAAACGTGTCGCGGCGCACCGAGACAAGAACAAAGTGTGCTTTCGCTACGAGCAAGTCTTCGCCTTTGCGCCGCACCTCGAAGTTTAACCGCAAAGATTTTGAGCCGATGCGCCCGACGTAAACCGCGACTTCGAGAAGATCATCAAGCTGCGCCGCGCGATAAAAGTCGCACTCAAGATGCGCGCGCGGCAACCACACGTCCAACTCGTCAAACATCTCGCTGTAAGACAATCCGACGGCGCGAAAGAGTTCCGTTTCGGCAAACTCGAAGAAGCGTATGTAAGCTCCGTAAAAGATGATGCGCGCCGCGTCAACATCGCCCCACCGAACGCGCTCCTCAATGCGATATTTCCAAGATTCGTTCACGATGAGTCCTTTATACCGCGACCTGAATCGCCTTAACCGATTTCTATATTATGTGGTCGCGCCACGACCATTATTTATTATTACCAAGCTCTCAAATTAAGAGGTCGCGCAGAGGCTAAATGTGATTATACATCGCTACCCTATCAAGAATTTGATAACACGCGAAGCCAACAAGGGTCAAACGTAACAACCCTGGCGTGCATCTAAAATTAGTGATAATTTACGTCTCAAATGGTTGTCGAGTTTGTGTGCCGTAACGACGAATTTCGGGAGAATTAAGATGAAGGAAAAGAATAATCGAACGAAAAAGAACGAAGCTTTTTCACCCGCCGAGCAGCGCGCGGCGCGGGCGGCGAGAGTCGAAGTGAGCGACGCTGAGCCTTATGGATGGATGGCGCATTCGGAGATGGATCGGGAACACGTTTATCACCTCTTTTGTGAGCCGCAAACGAAGCGACTCGTTTGCACCTGCGCCGATTTCATTTATCGTGGCGATGCCGAACCGGGTTACGAATGCAAGCACATTTCAGCAGTCTTAAAATACATCGGACATCAATATCTGCAACTCCGTTATGATCCTCGAAGCCAATACGAGTGCGCGGCTTGAAGATGTGCAATTTGAAATTGACCTCATCACGCTACCAATTCGTAATAAATTGCTTCCGTTTCGTCAACCATTCGTTTGATGTCGAAGCGTTCGCGCGCCGCGCATCGCGCGTTCTCACCTAGTCGTCTTTGTTCCGTTTCGTCGGCGAGTAAGCTACAAATCGCTTTCGCCATCGCTTCAACATCTCGCACGGGAACGAGCTTGCCGCTCAAACCATCTTCAATAATTTCGCGCGCCCCCTCGCTTGCCGTGGCAACAACGGGCAGACCGCACGCCATCGCTTCAATGATCGCCAGCCCGAAGGGTTCAGTTCGAGAAGCCGAAACGAAAACATCGAGCGACGAGAGAAACGGCGCGATTGATTCAAGCCAGCCCGTGAAGTGAACTCGGTTTTTGAGATTAAATTCCGTAATCAAACTTTCGAGACGGATGCGATATTCCTTCGTCTTTGATCGATCTTCGCCCGCGATAAAAAACTGCGCGTCGGGAAATCGTTTATTAATCAAGCGAGCGGCGCGCACAAAATCCTCTTGCCCCTTGTGTTCGAGTAACTCTCCGGTGATGCCGACGAGGTGTGAGGCGCTTAAGTTTGAACTTAATAAGTGCTGATCAAGGAGAGTTTCCCGTAACTTGAAACGTTCCGTATCAACGCCATTTAGCACCACGCGAATTTTGTTTTGAGCGATGAGGTTTTGCGCTTCGAGGGAGCGTGCCACCGATCTTGAAACGGCGATCACGCGATCCGCGAAATGAAAAGTTACGCGGTGAAATTTCTTTAGCGGCCGCAAAAGATGGCGCGTGAAAACGAGACGCACGCCCTTTTGTTTGCGCGCGGCAATGGCGGCAAGCGTGTAGTCGCGCGCAAGGTGCGCATGAACGATCTCAATTCTGTTTTCGCGGATGATGCGGGCTAAGTGATTGGCGCTACCGAGATCAAGGGCGTTACGCATCCGAACGCGAAAAATGTTTTCGGCGGGAAGTTCGTTAAGCGCATCGGCGAGCGGCGAGCGGGGCGCGAGCGCAGCGTAAACTTCGTGGCTGCGTTTCTGTAGTGAGTTTGCTAAATCAGCGAGATGCCTTTCGCCACCTGCGAAAGTGCGCGCCGAATTGATCTGTAAGATTCTCACAAAGCGGGAGGCGAGGGCGCAAAGCTTTCGCTTGTTTAGTCAACAAGCGGTGAATCGTCGTAGCGCATTAGTAAGTCAGCCGGGTCGTTAAAAATAGCAATGCAGCCTGCCGCGCGAAGTTCCTCTTCGGAAAAGCCACCACACAGCACGCCGACGGTGCGCAAATCCGCTTTCCCCGCCGCCTCCGCATCGTAAGGCGTGTCGCCAATGACGATGATTTCCTCAGGCGCGATGCCTTTCAACTCGCCAATCGCAGCTTCAAAAATGTCCGGGTGCGGCTTTGATTTTTCCGCATCATCGGCTGAGGTTTCGGCTTCGACGAGATCGTCAATGCGCGCGATCTTTTTGTAAATTTCAAGCTCATCCTTTTTCGCCGAAGACGCGAGGGCGGTGCGCTTTTTGTCTTGACGAAGGCGCTCAAAGAGTTCGCGCACTTTGGGAAAAGCCGTGACGCGCGATAGATAATCACGCTTGTAAATCTCGCCGCGATACTTTTCCATCTCCTCGCCGAAGCTCTTCAGTTCATCTTCTGAGAAAAAGACCGGCATCAACTGATCGCCGCCCTTGCCGATTTGATGACGTATTTTCTCAAACGGAACTTCGCGTCCAAACTTCTTAAACGCTTCTTGCCACGCCTGCGCATGTAAGTCAACTGAATCAACAAGCGTTCCGTCAATATCAAAAATTATTCCTTTAATCACACCGTCTTCTCCACAACCCGTTTATTAAAATTCAACATTACACTAATCAAACACCCGTTGTCTTGCGCGGACGGATAGAAGTTGCGAGCATGAAGCGATTGAAGATAAATTTTTGATACAACAAAGCCGGAGTAGGTTTTCTACTCCGGCTTTGTTGTATCTATGTTGAAAACCCTTATTTACGAATCGCGTCGCCCACGTCCTTGATCGCATCGCCAACTTTGCGTTTGGCTTCACCGAAACCTTCTTGAACGTTGCCGCCCGCTCGATCCGCCGCGCCTTCGTCCTCCATATCGCGATCACCAACGGCGCGTCCCACGTTCTCTTTTACTGCGCCCTTTGCCTTATCCCATTTGCCTTCCACTTCATCTCTATTCGGCGTGCTCATAATCTTTACCTCCAATTTATTTCTAACGTTTAATCAAAATGTTTCCGCCTTGCTCCGATTATAGTTAAAAATCTACTGGCAAGCGTTATGCCATCAACTCAAATAATCTTGATGTTTATTCAATGAAGTGGAAACGTTCAGCGAAAATATTGAGAAAATCATTGACAGCACAACCTAGCGCGCCTTGCACATACTATTGCTCGCGTTTTAGTACACGCTACAACAGATTAATGC
>JACDAW010000330.1 GCA_013695245.1 Pyrinomonadaceae bacterium
TCCGGTGATGCGAGCGATTGCATCCGAAAATAAAGCTGGTTCGGGCAGCTTGATAAGCCACATAGCCGAACAGTTGCCCGAACCAGTTGCTTAAGACTTTCACGTTGTCGCCGTTTCGCGGATTTAGTAGCCTTTGAAGATAGCAATCAACCGCGAGCGATCAGCTTTTAGTTTGGAATGACAATCTACGCAGCACTCGACGATAAGAATTAAGCAGCCCTTATCCGACAGCTTCCCCAGTTTCAAGCCGCATGACCATTTGAGCGCGCGAGGTGCGCTTTCAAAAATTGTCCGGTATGTGATTCAGGAACGCGCATGATCTCTTCCGGCGTTCCGGTGGCGACAACATAGCCGCCTGCGTCGCCGCCTTCGGGTCCTAAGTCAATAATGTAATCGGCCGTCTTGATCACGTCCAGATTGTGTTCAATGACGAGTAAGCTTCCGCCTGCGTCAACGAGCGTGCGGAAGGCGGCGAGCAGTTT
This sequence comes from Pyrinomonadaceae bacterium, assembly GCA_013695245.1. GTDB lineage: Bacteria > Acidobacteriota > Blastocatellia > Pyrinomonadales > Pyrinomonadaceae > JACCYN01. The sequence goes on from JACDAW010000330.1 coordinate 483, forward strand.
ATTAATGTCGTCGAAGTGTAACCCCGTAGTCGGTTCGTCGAAAATGTAGAGCGTGCGTGCGCCGGTGCGCTTAGTTAAATGCGCGGCGAGTTTGATGCGTTGCGCTTCGCCGCCGCTCAAAGTCGTGGCAGATTGTCCGAGACGCAGGTAGCCAAGTCCAACGTCGTCAAGCACCTTCAAACGGTTAATGATTTTGTTTACATCGCGGAAAAAACTGATCGCTTCGCGCACCGTCAGGTCAAGCACTTCGGCGATTGATTTGCCGCGATAGCGAATCTCTAAAGTCTCGCGTTTGAAGCGCGTGCCCTTACACTCTTCGCAGATGAGTTCAACGTCCGCCAAGAATTGCATCTCAACCGTAACTGTTCCGTCACCCTCGCACACGTCGCAGCGCCCGCCGGGAACATTGAAGGAAAAGGTTGAAGGATCATAGCCGCGAGCTTGCGCTTCGCGCGTCGAGGCGAAGGTTTCGCGGATCGCGTCATAGACTTTGATGTAGGTGACGGGATTCGAGCGCGGCGTGCGCCCGATGGGAGATTGATCGACGAGCACGACATCATCGAGGTGATTACCGCCATCGAGTTTTGAGAACGCGCCGACGTGACCCTGCCAATCGCCGCTCTCTTTTTTAAGTCCCGCGAAGATTACATCGTGAATCAAAGTTGATTTACCAGAACCCGAAACGCCCGTGATGCAGACGAACATCTCAAGCGGGATTTTTACGTCAATGTTCTTTAAATTATGTTCGGTCGCACCGCGCACGGTGAGCAGGCGTTTTTTGTTTGTGCGGCGTTGTTTCGGTTCTTTGATCTCCACGTCGCCGCGCAGATACTTCGCCGTGAGCGAACCCGCATCTCTCATTAAATCTTCGTAAGTGCCTTCATAAACTACTTGCCCGCCGAACTCGCCCGCCGCCGGGCCGATGTCGAGGATGTGATTCGCGGCGCGCATCATCTCCGCGTCGTGTTCGACGACGAGGACGGTGTTGCCGATGTCGCGCAAGCGTTCGAGTTGACGGATGAGGCGTTCGCCGTCGCGCGGGTGGAGTCCGATTGAAGGTTCGTCTAAAACGTAGAGCGCGCCGACAAGAGCTGAACCGAGACTTGTGGCGAGTTGGATGCGTTGCGCTTCGCCGCCGCTCAAGGTCGAAGCGAGGCGGTCGAGCGTGAGGTAATCAAGCCCGACATCAATCAAAAATTTCAATCGTTGCCGCACTTCATCAAGCACGCGCTCGGCGATGGCCGCCTGCTCCGGCGTGAGTTCTAATGAAGCGAAAAACACGGCCGCATCTTTGATCGAGAGCGCGACCACTTCCGGCAAAGTTTTGCTGCCGATGCGCACGTCGCGCGCTTCCTGACGCAGACGCCCGCCATTGCATTCGTGGCATAAAGTGTAGCCGCGATACTTCGCTAAAAAGACGCGGACGTGCAATTTGTATTTCTTCGTCTCAAGCCACTGGAAGAATCCGCGCACACCGCTCCACGCGCTCGTGCCGTCAATGATCATGCGCTGCTGCTTCGGCGTGAGTTCGTCGAAGGAGACGTTCATCGGAATCTTCTCTTGACGGCAGAAGCGGCGCATCTCGGTTTTCGCCCACTCATGCTGCGGCTTCGTCCATGGCTCAATCGCTCCTTCTTCGAGTGACAAACCGCGATTCGGGATAACGAGATCAATGTCTAATCCAATGACGTTGCCGAAGCCTTGACACGTTGGGCACGCGCCGTAAGGATTATTGAAACTAAAGAGACGCGGCTCAGGCTGCGCGTAAAGCGTGCCGTCGTATTTACACTCGAAACGTTCGGAGAAACGCAAGCGTTGTGGTGAACTCTCCGCCGTTTCTACAACAGCATCGCCGTGACCTTCACGAAAGCACGTCTCAAACGAATCAACGAGCCGCTCCTGCACGTTGGCGCGCGCGACGAGGCGATCCACGAGCACGTACACGTCTTCAAAGTTCGGGCGCGTGTAATCGTCTGGCGAGCGTAAGTCTATTGTTTCGCCGTTTGCATAAAGGCGCGTAAAGCCGCGTTGCATCAGGCTCATCACGTGCGCTTGCACGGCGCGACGGTCAAGTTCGTCGGTGTTCTTCGCAGGTGATTTACGTCGCTTGCGCTTCTTCGGATCGTCGCCGTTCGTTTCATCGGCTAATAGAAACATTCCGGCGGCGGCTGGAAAAAGAACGTAGAAGCGCGCTCCTTCAGCGAGCGCAGTGAGCGTGTCGTTCGCGGCAGATTCGGGCGAATCGCGCCCGACTTCGCGCCCGCACACGCGGCAGAATGTTGTTCCCGCGCGGGCGTACAAAAGCCGTAGGTAATCGTAAATCTCCGTCTGCGTGCCGACGGTTGAGCGCGGGTTGCGAGTCGAATTCTTCTGCCGGATCGCAATCGCCGGAGGAATCCCTGTTACTTCGTCAACTTCGGGTTTGTCCATACGTTCGAGGAACTGCCGCGCATAAGCCGAAAGTGATTCGACGTAGCGGCGCTGTCCTTCGGCGTAGATCGTGTCAAAGGCAAGCGACGACTTGCCAGAGCCGGAAACGCCCGTGACAACTGTTAAGCCCTCAAGCGGGATCGAGAAGGAAATGTTTTTAAGATTATTAACGCGCGCCCCGCGCACGGTGATTGCTTGTTCTGCCATGAGTTTGTTCGTAACGGGCACAGTGAAAAATTGTGCTCAAAAGCGAATTGAGTATAATAACCCGAAACTTCCCGCACGCGAAGCGCATAAGGGCGAAGCTTGAGCGACGTTGCTTGCTGTCTAAGCCTGCCCCCCGCATCCACAGAGAGGTTTCAAATCAATTCAACATTTCGCCGTCGCTTCGACGCTGAAAAATTTCGCTCGACGAAGCATGTTAAAACTTCAGCGATAATCTTTTGGTTTTCAGGTAAAAGGATGAAAAATTCAAATTCGTGTGCGCTCTTTATTAGCGCGCTTTTGTTGTTAGTGCTGTGTCTTACTACTGAATCGCACGCGCAAGGGAATCCGCAACGCGGGCGCATCGCAGGCACTGTGACAGACGCAGCGGGCGCGGCGGTAATGGGCGCGGCGGTGTCTCTTGTTGATGCGAGCGGCGCAGTCGTGGGCGTCGTCCAGTCAGACACGGGAGGGCGGTATGTGATCGAAAACATCGCGGCAGGCTCCTACGCGCTGCGCACAACGAAGCCGACGTTTGCGGATGCGCGACAGGCAGTAATGGTAGCGGTGGGCGAGACGACTGCAAACGTGCGGCTCGAAGTCGGCGAGTTAGCGGCGGAAGTAACTGTCACGGCCGAAGCCGGAAACGTAGTTGACGCGCGGCGCATTGATCAGCAAGTGAACGTTGTGTCGGAGAATCGAATCGCCGAGCGCGCTTCAGAGGTCGTCGCGCAGGTTGCGGACGAAGAGCCGGGAGTTAATCTTCAGCGCACGAGTCCGTCAATAAGCGGAATTTTCGTGCGGGGCTTAACGGGTAGAAACGTCGCCATCTATAACGATGGCGTGCGCTTCACGACGAGCGCGCAGCGCGGCGGCATCAACACGTTTCTTAATCTTAACGAAGCGACGAATCTTGAAGCTGTCGAGATCGTGCGCGGCGCGGCCACGTCGCAGTACGGCTCGGATGCGCTCGGCGGCGCCGTCAATTTCATTCCGCATCGCCCCGTCTTCGGCGACCGCGACGGAGAGTTTCACGGCAACGCGAATCTCTTTTTCACTTCCGCATCTGCGGGCTTCGGCGGCAACACTCTGCTCACCTACGGCACGGAGCGTTACGGCTTGCTCGCCAATCTCTCCGCGCGCCGTATTAACACGCTGCGACCCGGCGGCGACTTTGACACGCACTCGGCGCTCACGCGCTTTCTCGGAATCCGTTCCGACATCTTCGGCGAGCGTCTGCCCGACACGGCCTTTACGCAGTACGGCGGATTGCTACGCGCAAACTTCGCACTCAATGAGACGAGCCAGCTCATATTTAGCTACACTCGCAACCAGCAAGACGGCGGCAAGCGTTACGATCAACTGCTCGGCGGCGACGGGAATTTGCGCGCCGATCTGCGCAACCTGATGCTCGACTTTCTCGTTGCACGATTAACAAAGCAGAATTTAGGGTTTTTTGATAACAGCGCGTTCACATTCTCTTACAACGGGCAGCGCGAGGAGCGCACGAATCAAGGCGGGCAGGGCAAC
>JACDAW010000352.1 GCA_013695245.1 Pyrinomonadaceae bacterium
GCCAAACGCAGACCAAGAGCCAGCCGTTGACTCCACCGAACAGCGTCCGCCTAAGACCACCATGCCTAATTCACACGCGCCCGTCGCACTCGAAAACTTATCCCCACGCAATATCTTCCGCACGCGAAACGTCAAATATTCAAACCCTGCAGACTCCGGCGTAACGACCAGCGTTTCCCCCGACGAATCCAAGGGGGAGTCTGGTTTGATCAGTAAATCTTTCATCGAGTTCCTCATCAATGATTCCTTATGCGTCTCAGGATTTCGGCGGGGCCGTTGATTCACGTATGATCAATTCTCCGTCCACCTTGAGGTTGGCTTTAATATCAACGCCGGAGATGAGCTTGAGCATCGTTTCCATCGCCATGCGCCCCATTTGCTGTTTCGGCTGGCCTACTGTAGTAAGCAGGGGATAGGTGTAAGAGGCAATGGAAAGATCATCGAATCCGACAAGCGAGATGTCGTCGGGGACATTGATCCCGTGCCCATACAACGTGCGTAAAGCGCCCAACGCTGACATATCGTTATAGCAAAAAACGGCTGTCGGGGGCATGGGGAGCGCTAAAAGCTGCTCCATCGCTTGCCTGCCTCCCTCCGGCTTACCATCGCCGTGAACAACCAGTTCCGGTAGGAACGGATAACCCGCGCGGTCCAGCGCCTGCCGATAGCCTGCAAAGCGTTCGGTATCGGACTGAAAGCCGGACTGGTCGCCGATGTAAGCGATCCGTCTGTGACCGAGTCCGATCAAATGTTTCATCACCTGAGTGCTAGCTTTGATATTGTCAATCATCACCGAATAGATGAACTCATCCGGCTCATCCGGGTGCTGATTATTAATGAGCACAATCGGAACTTTTAACTGGCTCAGCAACGGCACATAAAGAGCGCCGACACGCGACGCGGTGACGAGAATTCCATCAACACGCCGCTCGTGAAAAGAGTGTACGACTTTTACTTCACGGTCTGGATTGGCATTGGAGTTTGCGAGGAAGACTGAATAGCCGTGATCGTTGGCCGTCTCTTCAATGCCGCTGACGACATCGGCGATGAACGGATCGGCAATGGTAGTTACGACTACGCCGATTGTTTTCGTCTTTTTAGTTGCGAGGCTGCGGGCAATAGCGCTCGGACGATAGCCTAGGCTCGCGGCTATTTGGCGAATCCGCTCAGCCGTTTCACTCTTAACAAGTGGGCTGTGGCTTAACGCCCGTGAGACGGTCGGGTGTGAAACATTGGCTGCCCGCGCGATATCTTTGATTGATACTTGTTGCATCTCAAACTACAACCTTATGTAATCAACTAAAAATGGCCGCGAGAAGAGACGATGATGAATTACTGGGAATCGCGTGTCCTCTTCAAGAAGGGGATGCACACGTGTTCAAAAGATTGAAAATATAAAGCAGCTCTTATTGCTGCTCGACAAAAACTTTGGGAAGGACCAGAAAAGGTAAGCTTCCTACCCTGTCATGCTATGGGCGATAAATCTACCCCCTGAACGCCGTCCTGTCAAGAGTTTGAAATGCTACCATCAAAAATCTACTCGAAACTGGATTGGTTATCTCGCACATTTGCTGATGGCATTGGTGGTGATGTTGACAAACGATCTTAGCTTCACCCGCGATCTCGATGCTCCTAGCTAAAAGGCACAAAATGGATTGTAAAATCAGAGCATCATGCATCGAACAAACTACAACTTTAGCAACGCGCTACACCAGAAGTGCGGCAGAGGCCACCAATACAACAACGGTTGCCGCCTCGCCGATTGATTCATAAGGTGAACACATTAAAGAAGTTGCTCGACAAAAGATAGATTGTACGATTAAATGTCAGTCCGTCAGTCAACTCCTATCTTGCCGGATCAGGTGAATATAGTCATGGCAACTGTTGTTAAATCTAAACCGGCGTCTTTCGTCTCAGCACTCCTCATGATGTGTTTCGCTTTTAATCTCAGTGGGGCACTGAATGCTTTGGGTCAAGAGCCGATTGATGATGTCAGTCCGATGATCGGCACAACAGGCCCGACTGAAAACGACTATGGCGGGATGATCCCGGGTGTCGCCACGCCCTTCGGCATGACGCACTGGACGGCTATGACCCGCGAGAACAAAATCAGCGTCTGCCCATACAATTACAAAGACACGACGATACAGGGTTTCCTCGGCACCCATCAGCCTGCGATCTGGATGGGCGACTACGGACAGATTAGTTTAATGGCCCACACCGGAGAATTGAAGACCGCGAAGAAATTACCCTTTCGCCATCAAGATGAAATCTCCGCGCCCAACTACTACGCCGTCAAGATGGACGACGGGGGCAAACCGCTCAAAGCCGAGTTGACTGCGACGACCCGCGCCGGGTTCCTGCGGTTTACATTTCCCGCATCGCGCGCTTCCCATATCGTCGTCACTGCCGGTCGTTCCCAGCAAGTCAAGGGCTTTGTCCAGATCAATCCGAACGAGCGAGAGATTGTTGGCTACAACCCGGATCGGATGTCTGCCCATCTAGGCCCGCCATTGCCCAACTTCAAGGGCTATTTTGTCATCCAGTTCAGCAAGCCTTTTACGTCCTTCGGGACGTGGGAAGACGATGATATTCATAGCGGGCGCAGCCAACAGAGCGGTCATCGAATGGGCGGTTACGCGAGTTTTCCGACGACACAAGGAGAAATAGTCGAGGTCAAGATAGGGACATCTTTCATCAGCATCGAGCAAGCCAGAGACAACTTAAAGAGAGAGATTCCCGATTGGAACTTCGACCGGGTGAAAGCGCAAGGCCGTCGCACTTGGAACGAGGCGCTCGGCCGGATCAGAGTTCAGGGCGGCTCTCAAGATGATAGGGTCAACTTCTACACCGCGATGTATCACACTCTGTTATTTCCAAGAATCTTCTCAGAGTATGGACGATACTACAGCGCCTTTGATGACCGCGTACACAACGGCGTCTCTTACAACGACTATTCGCTCTGGGATACCTTCAGAGCCGAACACCCGCTGCTTCTATTGACCCAACCTGACAAGGTCCCGGATATGATCACCTCTCTACTGCAAATGTATGATGAGGGCGGCTGGATGCCGATGTGGCCCAACCCTACCTATTCCAACATCATGATCGGCACACACGCCGACAGCGTCATTGCCGATGCTTATGTGAAAGGGTTCAGAGCTTTCGATCTCAATAAGGCTTACGCGGCAATGTACAAGAATGCTATGACGCCGCCAGATGGAGATGCCACAAATAGGTGGCTTGATCGCGCGCCATGGACGGCATTTGAAGCCAGAGGTGGGCTGACATGGTACAAGTCTCTCGGTTACGTTCCGCAAGACAAAACGGACGAATCTGTTTCCCGCACGCTTGAATTCGCCTACGACGATTTCTGCGTCGCGCAGATCGCTCAAGCCGTGGGTAAGACGAACGACTATGAGTTGTTGATGAAGAGAAGCCGGAACTATAAGAATCTGTACGACCCGGCGGTGGGCTTCATGCGACCGAGAAAGTCTGACGGGACTTGGGCCGAGGAGAGTTGGGCTTCGCGCGAAGAGAGACCGCCCGGATTCACCGAAGGCAGTCCATGGACATATCTGTTCTGCGTGATGCAAGACGTTCCCGGCATGATTGCTCTGATGGGCGGCGAGCGGCGATTCAACGCCAAGTTGGATGAGAACTTCTCCGGCGGCCATTACAGACACGGCAACGAACCCGGTCATCACTACACCTATCTCTATGACTATAGCGGCCAACCATGGAAGACTCAGGAGAGAGTGAGAGAGGCGCTGCTTGCGAATTATCAGAACGCACCGGATGGACTAAGCGGCAATGACGACTGTGGGCAAATGTCTGCATGGTACATTTTCAGCGCCCTTGGGTTCTATCCCGTAACGCCCGGTAGTACGCTCTACGCTATCGGCAGTCCTCTTTTTGAGAGAGCTACTATCATGCTGAAAGGGGGGCCGTACAAGAAAGGACCCTTTACGGTCGTTGCGAGGAATCAATCGCGGAAGAACAAATATATTCAGTCTGCGACGCTAAACGGGAAGCCGTTGAATGAACCGTTCATCAGACACGCTGATATTGCCGATGGCTCGACACTCATCTTTGTCATGGGCGCACAACCAAATAAGAAATGGGGGCAAGGAAGAGCCGCGTTACGCAAATAGTCAGATCATTCAGCCTGCGCTTCGCCGTCGCGCAACGCTTGTGTCATGGCGATGTAATACCTGATAAAGACTCAGTTCCGCACTCGTGCGCGCATGTGACCAAGCAAGTTCCTGCGCGAGCAATGAAGCGGCACGTGCTGCCGTGTTGTGTCCCTGATCCTTACTGAATCCGAGCAGCGTGCGGCGAAAGAGGTTCGCGCAAACGCTCGCTTGAAGCGGCGAGTTAGATGGCCTCGCTCGCGCGGCTACCGTCCGGTTGGCACAAAGCCGTCGAGCGCACGTTGAACCGGCTTGACGCTGAAAACAAGTAACGCGCTGCGCATGAAGGAGGGCGCAACGGCTTATGACACTTGCCCGCAGAGGTTTCTTAAAACTTTTCGGCTCAAGCATCGGAATCATCGCCGCCGAAACCTTGTCATCCGCACATGCGCAACGCAAAGCGAATTCCAAAGTTTCGCCGATTGCGCGAAAAATTCTCGTCGCGCATCGCGGCGCATCTGCTTATGCGCCCGAACACACGCTCGAATCTTATAGTTTAGCCATCAAACAAGGCGCGGATTTCGTCGAGCAGGATTTACAAATCACAAAAGACGGCGTGCTCGTTTGCCTGCACGACCTCACGCTTGAACGCACAACGAATGTTAAGGAAGTTTTCCCGACACGCTTTCGTGAAGAGAAGGATGCAAGCAACAGCGTCATACGACGCTGGGATGTCTCTGATTTCACCTTACATGAAATCAAACAACTCGACGCCGGTTCATGGTTTGATCCTAAATTCAAAGGCGCGCGCGTCCCGACGTTTCAGGAAGCGATTGATCTCGTTCGCGGCAAAGCCGGACTCTATCCCGAAACCAAAGCTCCCGAAGTCTATGGCGGGCGCGGTTTTGACATGGAGCGTCTGGTGCTCGACGCACTAAAAAAGAATCGTCTCGATAAGCCGTCGCACGCCGCGCGTCACACGCCCGTCATCATTCAATCCTTCAGCCCCGAAAGTTTGAGGAAATTATCCGCCACGCTTAAAACGAAAGTCCCGTTGGTCTTACTTGTCGGTGAGGAAAACCGCGCGCGTTGGCTGACGAAGGAAGGACTCATGGAGGCGAAACAATTCTCCATCGGCGTTGCTCCGGCGAAAGCTCTGCTCAACAAAGACTTGGTCATGCAAGCTCATGCTCTCGGTTTAAGCGTTACTCCTTACACCTTCCGCTCACGCAACACGGGACGCTTCAAAACCGTGCGCGAAGAGATGAGCTACTATTTATACGGCTTGGGTGTTGACGCCCTGTTCACTGACAACCCGGATTTGTTTCCGCGTGCACCGACAAACGACTGAAGAGATGCGAAGAAGTGCGTGAGTTACTTGTTCGTTTTTATCGCATACCGCACGCTGAAGCTGCTAAAGCGCAAGGTATCGCCGAAACAGAGCAAGAAATGATGAGACGCCTTCATCCTTTGTTAAGTAACATCTTCCGGCGAAACCTAGAGCAAAGGAAAATCAGATGACTAACGAAGGTATGACGGAAATCGCTCCGGCGAAAGGAAAACTCGGCGTGCTGCTCGTCGGGCTTGGAGCCGTGAGCACGACGTTTGTGGCGGGCGTCGAAGCGATCAAGAAAGGCTTGGCCGAACCCATCGGCAGCCTCACGCAGATGGGCACCATTCGACTTGGAAAACGCACGGACAACAACGTGCCGAAGATTAAAGACTTCGTGCCACTCGCGGACTTAAACGATCTCGTTTTCGGCGCGTGGGACATCTTCCCCGAATCCGCATATGAAGCCGCGCTTCACGCCGGAGTTTTAGAAAAGGGGTTGCTCGCGCAGCTTCGCGCCCCGTTGCAAAAGCTAAAGCCGATGAGCGCCGTCTTTGATAATCATTATGTGAAGCGTCTGAATGGCACGAACGTCAAAGAGGCGGCGAACAAGATGGAGTTAGCCGAGCAATTGATCGAAGAGATCGCCGATTTCAAAAAACGCAACAAGTGTTCGCGCCTTGTGATGATCTGGGCGGCTTCGACCGAGATTTTCATGAAGCAGCACGCTGTGCATTGCAATCTCGAATCGTTTGAGAAAGCTCTGCGCGAGAATCACAGATCAATTGCGCCTTCGATGATCTACGCTTACGCGGCGCTTAAGAGCGGCATTCCCTTCGCTAATGGCGCGCCGAATTTGACGGTTGACATTCCGGCGCTCAGGGATTTGGCGGAAGAAAACAATGCTCCGGTTTGCGGCAAAGATTTTAAGACGGGGCAGACGATGATGAAAACCATTCTCGCGCCCGGTTTGAAATCGCGTATGCTCGGTTTGCACGGCTGGTATTCGACAAACATTTTAGGAAACCGCGACGGCGAAGTTTTAGACGATCCCGAATCGTTTAAGACGAAAGAGGAATCAAAGCTCTCAGTGCTCGAATATATTCTACAACCGGAAGTCTATCCTGAACTCTACAAAGATTTCTCGCACGTCGTCCGCATCAACTACTATCCGCCGCGCGGCGACAACAAAGAGGGTTGGGACAACATTGACATCTTCGGTTGGCTCGGCTACCCGATGCAGATCAAGATCGATTTTCTCTGCCGCGATTCGATCTTGGCTGCTCCCCTTGTGCTCGACCTCGCGCTCTTTCTCGATCTCGCGCAACGTGCCGGAATGCGCGGCGTTCAGGAATGGCTTTCGTTCTACTTCAAGTCGCCGATGACCGCGCCAAAGCTTTATCCCGAACACGATCTTTTCATTCAACTGATGAAGCTTAAGAATACGCTTCGCTATCTGCGCGGCGAAGACTTGATCACGCATCTCGGTCTTGAATACTACGACTGATCAGTTCTGCATGAGAGAAATTAGTTAGCTCAAGGCGCACGATTAAATTTGTGCGCCTTTCGCTTTTATTAAAGTCGGTGTCAGCTTCGTTTGCCCCCGACTTTCTGTTTCAACGATTTGGTGAAACGGCTTGACGTTTAGGTGTGCTCAATGAAGTTTGAGCCGTCTTGCTCGGCGCGCTTCGACAGTTAATGTCAGTTTTATTCTGCCGTAAATTGTCACCATGAACAGTTGCCGACTCATATTGGGAAATGCTCGCACAATCGATCTTTCAAGTATTTAGTGGCACAAAGTTACGCCTATCATATATATTGCGGACGTGCCGTCGGGTGTAGGAAGGTGAAGCGTATGCGATTGAAACAACCGCATACTTTAATCATTGCATCAAATGAGTTGACGGCTCGTTCCTTGCATAAAGCTTAGGCGGGACGCGGCCGTCGAACAAAGCCGGAATCGCTTAGAGGTGGCGGCGCTTGAGCAGCAGCCCCAGCGAGTTTAGAGAGTTATACGGCTCGCTTCCGGCAAGGAGAAACTACAATGCTCGCAATGATTGAAATGGAAGAACAGAAGAATCAAACGGAAACAGTGTTTCTCGATCCAGATCAAAAGAGTCCGCGCGCGCAAGAGTTTGAGGAAAAACTTGCGGCGCGCATCGTCGGGCAAGAACGCGCGGTGCGTCGCATGAGCGGGCTTTATCAGATTTTTCTCGCCGGAATGAATGCGCCCAATCGTCCTGTCGGCACAATGCTCTTTTTAGGCCCCACGGGTTCGGGTAAAACCCGCGTTGTGGAAGCGGCCGCCGAAGTCCTTTTCGGAGATTCAAATGCGGTAATCAAAATTGACTGCGCGGAGTTTCAGCACAGCCACGAGATCGCAAAGTTGATCGGCTCGCCTCCCGGCTACTTGGGTCACCGCGAAACAAGCCCGCTTCTCACGCAAGAGAATCTCGAACGCTTCCATACGGAAGACACTAAGCTCTCGCTCGTCCTCTTCGACGAAATAGAAAAAGCATCAGACGCTCTGTGGCAATTGCTCTTGGGCATTCTCGATAAAGCGACTTTGACGCTCGGCGACAATCGCCGCGTTGACTTCTCAAACACGATGGTGATTTTGACCTCGAACCTCGGCGCGCGCGAGATGTCTGAGCTTATTTCCGGCGGTATTGGTTTCGCGCCTAAACAGGGCGCGAAGAATCCGAACGACACTGAAGTCGATCAAAAAATTTACCGCACGGCTGTGGAAGCGGCACGCAAGAAATTCTCGCCGGAGTTTATGAACCGCATTGATAAGGTGGTGGTTTTCCGAAGTCTTAAAGAGCATCACCTGCGCCAGATTCTCGAACTCGAACTCGCCTCCGTGCAAGACCGCGTGATGCGCTCGGCGGGCACAAAGTTTGTATTTCAATGCTCTGACACCGCGAAGGAAATGCTTCTGCGCGAAGGTATTGATTTTAAATATGGTGCGCGTCATCTGCGGCGGGCTATTGAACGATTCCTCGTCTATGCGCTCTCAAATCTGGTGGCGACTGAACAAGTCGGCTTGGGCGATCTCGTTTACGTTGACTTGAACGAAGACACAGGCAAACTGGTTTTCTCGAAACGCTCCGGCGGCGCGCTGATCGGCGACGCTCCAATTGAGCCGGAGGAACCCGACGAAGTAAGAACGAAATCCGGCGGCGTCGCGCTCGAACTCCCGCAAGCGAAAGTCGCGCGGAGGGGACAGGGGCGTGGAGAAAAGCTCGAAAGTTAAAACTATTTCTGATTAAAAACAAAAAGAGCCGGATCGCAAGTCCGGCTCTTTTTGTTTTTACCACTCGATCCCTAAATACGAAGCGACCGCTTCTCAACTTGCCGGACGGGTTGCAGCATCAGGCGCGATTCTTCGCAACGCTTCATAAGCGATGCGCGAAAGATACGGGTCGCGCGCGGTAAGCGCAGTGCGCAGCGCGGGCACGGCTGCCGGATCGCCGATTGAGCCGAGCGAACGAGCCGCTTCGCGTCTCACATCATCTCCAGCTTCTTCGTTCGCGAGCGCAGTGATCAGCGCGGAGACGGCCGCCTGATCGCCAATCTGTCCAAGAGAGCGCGCCGCGCTACGGCGCACAAAATCATTTTCATCAACCTGCCGACGGCGCAAACGATTAAGCACGCCGCCCGCACGCACGCGGCGGTTCAAAGCGGCGGAGAGCGCAGGCACGGCTTGGTTATCGTTAAGCAACCCTAAGGAAACGGCAGCCGCCCCGCGCACGCCTGCGCCTTTATCATTTTCAAGCGCGCTGATCAAATCCGGTACAATTTTTCGACTCCCTGTCGCACCCGCCGCGTATGCCGCTTCCTGTCGCACGAATTCGTCGCGGTCGCGCAAGATCAAAGGTGAAAGCAGGCTCACCGATTCATCAGCGGGCAGCGCAAGAATGGCGCGCGTTGCCGCCGCGCGCACCTTTGGCTCGCTATCGTTTAAGGCAGTGACAACGACGCGCGCGCTCTCAGGACGCATCATCGCGCCTAAAATCAACACGGCATCGCGCCGCGTTTCCACATCCGGCGAAACGAGACGCGCTCGCTCACGCTCGATCTGACGTTCGAGTGATGTAAGGTTAAGTTGCTGCGGAGGAGCGGCGTTTGGATTTTGGTTTTGCGCGGCGAATATATTCGTCGCAGCGCAAACACACGCCAGCGCAAGAAACAAATTACATGCGAGACGGGACACACCAATTCGAGCTAAAAGGTTTGAACGAAAATTCATCATATATGCTGCGTGTGCAAGGCTGAAGCCGCTCGACGTTCAGCGCGGCAAGGCTATTCGAGAACAATTACTTTACACGCAAAATTTTGAAACGGCAATTAGTCGATCTTGGAAGTCAATGTGTGTAAGGTGTCAACGATCAGCACGGCGATAGGAGGATAAAACAGAAGATCAGGTCTGATTTGCTGATCGAAAAATACAATGTCGGTGAGCAGAAATTGATCCATGTGCTGCCCGACTAAAAGCCCGGCCGCCAAACTAACGACGTAGCCGGAGACGAGAAAGGTTGAAGCCGTCGAACGGGTAAAAGGTTTATCTGATTTCTCTTCTTCGCCCGTGATCGTGCGATGCGTTCTTTTCGGTTGATAGGTGTAGCGCTCGAAACACGCGCGCAGTCGGGCGGCGATGTGCCACAAGCCGATCAGAAACAGCGTCAGAAGTATGGCGCGCCCTACCAAGTCGAAGCTGTGCCAGAAGCGTGGTTTTAAGACGGCGACGAAGAATGTGGAAAGGAAAAGCGTGACGGTGGTGAACACGGCTTGCGTGCGTGCGAAAGTCTCACGGCGTTCGACCTCAAGCCAACGATCAACCGCTTGATCCCAACGCCTCTGCGCGGTTGCGCGCCGCATCCGATACGCGTGCGGGTTGGTAGAATTCATCACCGAACCCGTGCGTAGCGCCCGCTCACGCTGTTGATCGTAATGGGCGCGCTCTTGCGGATTTGAAAGTGTGCGGTAGGCGAGTGCAATTAAAGCGAAATCGCGCGCAGACTTATCCGAGCCGCCGTTCACGTCCGGATGACGCTCACGCGCAAGGCGGCGGTAAGCGGACTTAATGTCCACGGCCGACGCCGTTCGTTTGATATCTAGAATCTCGTAGTAATCAACCATCGCGCTTCGTCCAAAAACCATTGAAAGCAAACGATGGGCACGCCCTTTTCAGCTTCTTTGTGAAGACGCGAGAGCAGGGTGGCTCCTCAAAAGCGATAATATAACATTTTCATAATTGTTCGTCAGCCGAAGTTAACGTTATTTTAACAGTTGCCTAACTTTAAATTTAAAGCTGCATGAAACTGATTGTTCATTCTAGGGGCGAGTATTGCCGTCGCAATTTTTGGCATATCCAAATTTACTTATCTTTCGCTCGCGCTGCACCGTTATCTTGCGACGATTCCTTTCGGGTTGAACTAGCCGCGCGGTCAACGAGATTGAGCAAAGTGCGGAAGGCGATGCCAGTCGGGCCCTTCGCCCGATAGGGTTTCGCTTCATCGCTCCACGCCGTGCCAGCAATATCGAGGTGCGCCCAGGCCACGCCGTCGGCAAACTCTTTGATAAAGGCGGCGGCCGTGATCGTGCCCGCCTTGCGCCCGCCGATATTCTTGATGTCCGCGATGTCGGATTTGATCTGCTTTGTGTATTCGGCATCTAACGGCAGTTGCCAGAACTTCTCGCCGACTTCCTTGCCCGCTTCAATGACTTCGTTGATCAACTCTTGATCCGTGCCGAGGATCGCCACGTTAACGTCGCCGAGCGCGATTGAAACCGCGCCCGTTAAAGTCGCCATGTCAATAATGCGCGTTGCGCCCAACTTCTTCGCGTAAGTGATGGCGTCGGCAAGGATGAGGCGACCTTCCGCATCCGTGTTGATGACTTCAATGGTTTTGCCGTTCATCGCGCGCACAACATCGCCCGGCTTCGTCGCCTTCCCCGAAGGCATGTTCTCCGTCGCAGGCACGACGCCGAGCACGGGGATCGCGGGCTTGAGTTGCGCGATGGCGCGCATCATGCCGACGACTGTTGCGCCGCCCGTCATGTCATACTTCATCTGCTCCATGCCCTCGCCGGGTTTTAAGGAGATGCCCCCCGTGTCAAACGTCACGCCTTTGCCGACAAATGCCAGCAACCCGTTTTCTTTCGAGCCTCCTGCGCTTTGCGGCGTATATTTCATTACGATCAGCTTCGCCGGTTCTTCCGAGCCGCGCGCAACGCTTAACAGCGATCCCATCCCTTCCTGCTCCATGCGTGCATGATCAAGCACATCAAACTCCAAATTAAATTCCTCAGCGACCATCTGCGCGCGTTCAGCTAAGATCGTCGGCGTCATGTTCGCGCCCGGCTCGTTGGCGAGGTCGCGCGTGAAATTGACGGATTCGCCAACGATGCGTCCGCGCTCAGCTCCGCGTCGCATGGCCGCTTCATCATTCTCTTCAGCGATTACGATTAAGCGTTCAACCTGCCGCTCTTCCTTATCAACTGTGCGATACTTGTCCGGCTCGAACAAAGATATGAACGCGCCTTCAACCGCCGCCGCCGCCACGCGCTCAACACTCGCGGCTTCGCCTTCTCCGCCGCGCAACACCAAGCCAATGGTTTTAATGTTCTTACCGCGCAGCGTGCGCATGGCCACGCCTGCTAGTTGCGCGATCTGACCGAACTTAAAATCTTTCTTCTCGCCCGCGCCGATGAGCAACAAGCGTTTCGCTTTCGTGCTGCCGTTCGCTTCCGGCAGATGCACGTAAGCCGTTTCGCCTTCTTTGCCTTTAAACTCTTCCGCTTCGATGAGCGAACGAATAATGCCGCCTGTCACTTCATTAAGCTGCGATAAAAAATCGCCATCCGCCTTTTCGTCTTTAAAGACGGCCACTGCTAAAGCCTGCACATCCGCTTCCGTCGCTCTGCTGACGCTGGTTTGAACTTCCATGCGATTTTTTCCTTCTCCTATTGTTTTAAACGCTCTTTGAGTTGCACGCGCGTTTCACGCTCAATTGTGCGCCGCATCTCGGTTTCTCTTTTATCATATAACTTTTTACCGCGCGCCACGCCGACTTCCGCTTTCACGCGCCCGCCTTTTATGTAAAGCCGCGTGACGACTAAAGTCATTCCGCGCACGGTCGTTGCCTCTGCCAACTTATCGAGTTCGCGGCGATGCAAGAGGAGTTTGCGTTCGCGCACCGGATCGTGATTCTCGCGGTTGCCGTGCGAGTAAGGCGAGACGTGCGCGTTTAATAACCACGCTTCACCGCCCCGCACCGCGACATAAGACTCTTTCAACTGCACGTTTCCAGCGCGCACGCTTTTAACTTCCGTGCCCGAAAGTGCGATGCCCGCTTCGTATTTGTCGAGAATCTCGTATTCGTGAAACGCCGCGCGATTTGTGACGATAAGTTTTTCGATTGCCGCAACGGACATTTATTCAACCACTGATTGTTGTAGAGGAGCTTCGTTGTTTGTCGTATTGCCTAATACGCTTTGCGCTTGGCTCGGATGTGATTCAAGAATTTCGTAAAGCGTGTTGCGTTGAACAGGACGCAAATTCTCTTCGGTGATGCGCGCGCAAAGTTCGCTTGCCGGAACGTAGCCGCCGAAATCCGCTCCCGCCGCGCGCGTGATTCTCTCTTCAATAAGCGTGCCGCCAAGATCATCCGCGCCGCAATGAAGCGATTGAACGGCTTCATCCAGCCCGCGCTTCACCCACGCGATTGCCTGTATGTGCGGCAATTCATCGCGGAACAACAATCTTGCCACTGCGATCACGTTCATCGCCTCAACGGTTTCGGGACTTTGCAAGCCTCGCTTGATTGCGATGGGCGCGCGCGCGGCGACAAACGGCAGTTGGATAAATTCGGTAAAACCTCCGGTGCGCCGCTGCACGTCGAGCAATCGCAAAAGATGCGCGGCGCGATCTTCCACCGTTTCGATGTGACCGTACATCATCGTCGAAGTCGTGCGGACTCCGGCGCGGTGAGCGGTTTCCACGATTTCGCACCACTCGGCCGTCATCACCTTTTCGCCGCAGAGCCGCCGCCTGACATCGTCCACCAGAATTTCGGCGGCCGTGCCCGGCATCGAACCAAGCCCCGAAGCCTTCAAGCGTTCGATAATCTTTCTGTAGCTTTCGCCGGTGCGATCGCCCAAGAAAGCGATCTCTTCCGGCGAGTAAGCATGAATGTGCAAACGCGGAAACGCATTCTTTATTTCACGCAGAAGGGCGAAATAAAACTCGACGGGCGTCTTAGAATCAAGCCCGCTCTGGATTGTGACCTCCGTGATGCCGTAATGCAAACGCGCCGCGATGTGCTGCAAGCAATCGTCAAGCGTCATGCGATAACTTCCGGCGTCTCCATCGCTGCGCCGGAAATTACAAAAGCCGCAATGTTGCACACACACGTTCGTCGGATTGAGATTTAAATTAACGACGTAGGTAACGCGATCCGCCCACAACCTTCTTTTCCATTCATCCGCCGCCCGATACATTTCGCGGCACGCGCCCCCATCGCGCAAAGCAAGCAACTGTGCGATCTCTCCGCGCGTGAGAGTTTCTCCCTCCACGCTTTTTTCGATCAGCTGACTAACTTCGCTCACCGCACCGTTCCTTTAAACTCGTCGCGCACCGGACGCGACATCAACTCTTCAACCGCCGCCTTCACGCTCTTTCCTTCATAGAGAACCGCATCAACTTCATTCGTGATCGGCATCTCAACGCCGCAACTCTCGGCAAGCGATTTGACGGCGCGCGTTGTGCGCACGCCTTCCGCAACTTCGCGCATTTCGCCCAACACGTCTTCGAGTTTGCGTCCCCGCCCCAACTCATACCCGACGCGGCGGTTGCGCGAAAGAGTGCCCGTGCAAGTTAACACCAGATCGCCTAATCCGGCTAATCCCGCGAGCGTCTCCACACGCGCGCCTTGCCTTACGGCGAACCGCGTCATCTCCGCCAGACCGCGCGTGACGAGCGCCGCCACGCTGTTTGCGCCGAGACCCGATCCGGCAATCATCCCGGCAGCCAACGCCATCACATTTTTCAGCGCGCCGCCGAGTTCCGTTCCTACTACATCGTCGTTTGTATAAACGCGTAGATTACCCCAACTCAGAGCGCGTTGCACGGTTGTCGCATCCGCCGGATTTAATCCGGCCGCAACTATCGCCGTCGGCTGCCCGGCGGCAACTTCCTTAGCGAAAGAAGGCCCTGACAAACAGACGAAGCGCGGCGTAAACTTTTCGCCGACCACTTCCGTCACAACTTCGGAGATGCGCTCGCCTGTTTGAATCTCGATGCCCTTTGTTGCGCTCACAAATAGCATCTCCGGCCGCACGTGCGGCAACGAACTCACAAGCAGTTCGCGCGTTGCGTGCGACGGGGCAGCCAGTAACACAATCTCGGCATAAACAAAAACGCTTTCGATTTCGCTTGTAGCTTTAACGCCCTCCGGCAAACGATGAGTTGCAAGATACAACTCATTAACGCCGCGCTCGTTAATCGAATTGATAACACTCGCATTGCGCGACCACAAGCGCACTTGATGTCCAGCACGCGCAGCGATAATCCCAAGCGCCGTTCCCCAACCGCCCGCGCCGATAATTGCGAAACGCATCATTTAAAACGATGAAGAACGTGGAGACAGAAGCCGGGAGACAGAATAAAAACATGTTGCCTTTCCATTCTGAATTCTGACTTCTGTCTCCTGAGTTCTTCCGGTCATAATTTTATTTTGCTTTCCGTGCCACGCAAAAGTCTGGCGATGTTAGCGCGGTGCATGAAGATCACAAATGCGCTGCCAACGATTGCCGTCACCAAAAGCGGAGTCGCGCCGGAAGACGATCTAGAGTTCGCATTAATGAGCCACACGCACAGAGGAAGAATCGCCGCCGCCATGATTGAGCCGAGCGACACGTAGCGCGTCGCTAACACTACGATCAGGAACACCCCGGCCGCGCACAGAACCGCGAGCGGAGCTAAACTTGCAAACACGCCTAAGCCCGTCGCTACACCTTTGCCGCCGCGAAACTTGAGCCAGACGGGAAACACATGCCCGGCAACAACGGCGAGCGCCGCCGTCGCTACCCACCAATTGATTCCAAAATCCGGCGGCAAACAGAAACGCGCCAGCAGAACCGCAGCCACGCCTTTTAGTACATCAAGCGCAAGCGTCAAAATGCCCGCGCCCTTCCCCGCCTGCCGCGAAACATTCGTCGCACCCGTGCCGCC
>JACDAW010000367.1 GCA_013695245.1 Pyrinomonadaceae bacterium
GCTCCAGCTTCGTAAGATGCGCGAGCACGGCGCGCTCCGCCATCGGGTGCGCTTTCGCCGGAACATCCGTATAAACACTTTGCACGATCTCCGATGGCGTAGTCGCCCCTTCACGCACCGCCCTCAAGATGTTTCCTTCGCGCTCCAAGCGATGCCGGATGTACTCTTCGATTTTACGGCGCGCTCCACCGACTGGCGGGCCGTGCGCGCCGAAAAGCACGGCGAGTTTCGGCAAACTGCGCAGACGTTCGAGCGATGCGAGATAATCCCGCATGTCACCGTCCGTCGGCTCAATTAAAATTGAGCCGATGCCGACGACCATATCGCCCGTAACGAGCGCGCCGCTCGCTTCATCATAAAAACAGAGGTGCCCGCGCGCGTGTCCCGGCGTGTGAAGAACACGCAAGCGGATCGAGCTTTCGCCCTCCAGCGTTATTACGTCTTCATCCTCCAACAGATGATCGACGCGAATTTGCCCGCGCACAGCTTCGGCCGTCTCGCGGTGTGCGGCAACGGGCACGCCACCGCCTAGATGTTCGCGCAAAGCTTCGACGCCGCCCGTGTGATCCGGATGATGATGCGTTAAAACTATTTCCCGCACCTTTGCGCCGCCCGCGATCATTTCGTCAATGCAACCGGCCAACTCTGCTTGTTCTGCTTCATCGGGAGAAGCCGGATCGATGATGATGAGATCGCGCATGCCGATGATAAAGCAGTTCGTATGCGTGGCGGGCGGCTTCGTCGGCGTGCGCAATGGAAAGCAGACGTAGCCGGGCAAAAACTCGATGCGGCGCACAAGCTGACGATTGGCTTGCGGCACGCTCAATAAACGCTCAACGATGTCATCGGTAAGTCCGGCGGCGAGCGTTCGCACAGCGTGAAGCACGGGCGGAGCGACAAGCGCTTGCGATTGTTGCCAACGAGCGAGCGCGTCTTTCGCCTTTATCCATTCGCCCCGTTCAAGCTCACCTTCGTCGCGCGTGTGAGCTTCTTGTTTCGCCGGGCAGCGAACGAGGAAAAACCACGTGTCGAAGCGGCGCGGACTAAACGGCGGCGTCACCCAGCGTCCGGCGAAAGTGAAATCGCGCGCGTCTAACTGCAAACCGAAATGTTCGAGCAAACGCGCGAAAGTCATGCGCCCGCTTTCCAAGTCGTCCAAGAGCGACGCGCGTTGTCCCTTTGTTAATCGCTCGCTTCCCCGCGCGACGAGCACGCCCGCTTCTTCAAACAACTCACGCGCGGCGCAAGCGATCATCGTCCTCGTTTCCTCATCGGCGCAATTGGCGACGGGAGTTTCCGCGTCTGCCGCTTCGCGTTGCCCGCCCGCGAAGGCGTAAAAGCCGCCTAGAAACAGGAGACGTTCGCTGCGGCGCGCCCAGAAAATCTCCGGCTCGCTCACTTCGCCACGCCACAGAATGACGGCCGCCGCGTCCTTTGGCGTCGCATCGCGGACTGCTGCTTGTGCTGCTGCTGGCGCGACAGACGGCTTTTCTTTGCTTAGTGAATCTGAAGTCACAACGGGGACGGCTAGCTCTTCCTTAATTTGTTGACAAACAGTTTCGCCCGCCGAACTTCGATTGTTTCGCACGATTTAACTTTCGGCGTTTTCGTCGTCGGGAAACGTGATTATAACATCACTCCGTCGCAAAGTTTCAGCCGACATAAAAACGAAAACAATGCGACCAAAAAAAGCGACGCGCTCTTTAATTAAGAAGGCGCGTCGCCTGCTTCAGCATTCAATGAATTTCTCCCGGCGTGTTTTTTGGCTTCGTCCTTTTACCTCTTGGTAACTTCAGACGAATCGAAAACGCGCGTGCGCCCGCCGTCGTATAGTTAATTAAACAGCAGCTTGTGTCGCTTGCTCAGTTTGCTGCGAGGCATACTGAAACTTGCCGTCGCGCCAATCAACCACGACGCGCTGCCCGTCGAGTATTTCGCCCGAAAGGATGCGGCGGCCGAGCGGAGTTTCGAGTTCCTTTTGAATTGCGCGCTTCAAGGGGCGCGCGCCGTAAACCGGATCGTAGCCCGCGCGCGCCAGATGCGTCGCCGCTTCTTCCGTCAACTCAAGGCTAATATGACGCTCATCGAGACGCTTGCGCAAACGTCCGAGTTGAATGTCGAGTATGTGCTTCAAATCCTCTTCCGTCAGCGAGTGGAACACGACGATCTCGTCCACGCGATTCAAGAATTCAGGACGGAAGTGCATCCGCAATTCATTCAACACCGCCTCTTTCATGCCTTCGTAAGATTCCGAATCCGTCGAGCCGCGATATTCCAAAATCATCGCCGAGCCGATGTTTGAGGTCATGATCACAATCGTGTTCTTAAAATCAACGATGCGACCTTGCGAGTCGGTCAAACGACCGTCGTCGAGAATTTGCAGCAGCACGTTGAAAACGTCGTCATGCGCCTTCTCGATTTCATCGAAGAGGATCACCGAGTAAGGCCGCCGCCGCACGGCTTCCGTCAACTGCCCACCCTCTTCATAGCCGACGTATCCGGGCGGCGCGCCTATAAGTCGCGCGACCGCGTGCTTCTCCATATATTCCGACATGTCAATGCGGATCATCGCCTGTTCGTCATCGAACATAAACTCGGCCAGTGCGCGCGCAAGTTCGGTTTTACCGACGCCGGTCGGGCCCAAGAAGATGAACGAACCGATAGGGCGCTGCGGGTCTTTGAGTCCCGCGCGGGCGCGAATGACCGCGTCGGCAACGGCTTCAACCGCTTCGTCTTGTCCGATCACGCGCTTGTGGAGCTGCTCATCCAAGTGCAGAAGTTTCTGCGTCTCGCCTTCGACAAGCTTAGAGACGGGAACGCCCGTCCAACGCGAAACGACTGCGGCGATGTCTTCTTCATCAACCTCCTCCTTGATAAGGCGCGATGCGCTCTCTTCGCCCGCGAGTTTATCTTCTTCCTCTTTCAAGCCGCGTTCGAGTTCTTGGAGTTTGCCGTAGCGGAGTTCTGCCGCGCGGTTGAGGTCGTATTCGCGTTCGGCGCGCTCAATGTCAACTTTGGTTTGCTCCATATCTTCGCGCAGTTTACGCAGACGCGCGACCGATTCCTTCTCCAATTGCCATTGCGCCCTGAGCGCATCGCCGCGCGCTTTCAAGTCCGCCAGCTCTTTCTCAAGCTTGGCGAGACGCTCACGCGAAGCCGCATCCGTCTCTTTCCTTAAAGCCTCGCGCTCGATCTCCAATTGCATCACGCGCCGTTGCACTTCGTCTAATTCGACGGGCAGGCTTTCGATCTCCGTGCGCAGACGCGCCGCCGATTCGTCCACAAGATCAATCGCCTTGTCGGGCAAGAAGCGATCAGCGATGTAGCGATGCGAGAGAACGGCGGCGGCGACCAAAGCGGAATCTTTGATGCGCACGCCGTGATGCACTTCATAGCGTTCGCGCAGGCCGCGCAAGATAGAGATCGTATCTTCGACGCTTGGCTCATCAACGAGCACGGGTTGGAAACGACGCTCAAGCGCCGCGTCCTTCTCGATGTATTTGCGGTATTCATCCAAAGTCGTCGCGCCGATGCAGTGAAGTTCGCCGCGCGCGAGAAGCGGTTTCAACAAATTGCCCGCATCCATTGAGCCTTCGGTTTTGCCCGCGCCGACGACGAGGTGTAGTTCGTCAATAAACAAAATCACGCGCCCTTCGGCATCCTGCACTTCCTTCAAAACTGCCTTCAAACGCTCCTCGAATTCGCCACGATACTTCGCGCCCGCGATCAGCGCGCCCATGTCGAGCGCAACGACGCTGCGATCCTTTAAGCTTTCCGGCACGTCGCCCCGCACGATTCGCTGCGCCAAACCTTCGGCAATCGCCGTCTTTCCGACGCCCGGTTCGCCAATCAAAACCGGATTGTTCTTCGTGCGACGGGACAGAACCTGAATCACGCGGCGAATCTCGTCGTCGCGCCCGATGACGGGGTCGAGTTTGCCGCTCGCCGCAAGCTTCGTCAGATCGCGCCCGTAACGCTCCAACGCTTCGTAAGTCGCCTCCGGGTTTTGCGTCGTAACGCGCTGGCTGCCGCGCACCTGCTTAACTGCGCCCATCAATTTGTCGCGCGTGAAATTCAGTTCGCGCAAGATACGATTCACCGCCCCGTTTTTATCTTCGACGATTGCGAGCAGGACGTGTTCGACCGAAACGAAATCATCCTTCAATTGACGCGCTTCATCTTCAGCTTGGACGAAGAGGCGATTGAGTCGTGGCGTAATGTAAAGGTCGCCCGCGCCAGTTGATGAAGTAACTTGCGGCAGGCGCGCTAGTTCCGCTTCGATGCGCCGCTTGACCGTCTCCGTGTCAACCCCCGCCCGCTCAAAAATCGAACGTGCTAAACCGCCTTCCTGTTGAAGCATAGCGAGCAGCAAATGCTCAACATCGATCTGCTGGTGGCTGCGCCGCACAGCATCGGATTGCGCCGCGCGTAAAGCTTCCTGAAGTTTTTCAGTTAAACGATTGATGTCCATAACTTTTTAGATGTTTTAATAAATTTGGTTTAAAGCTTTCTCGCATTAGATTAGAAATCTGAGCGCGACGTTGTCAAGTATCCTGATAAAATTTATATCAGAGTTTTTCGTGATTTTATTCAACTTTTGAACTATCGTTTATCGTGAAAATTTACTGCCCGGTGGATGCAAACAAGCACCAAACCGGGCAGCAAGTTTAAATTTAGAAAAATTTTTATTCTTCTCCGCCCTGCCAACGAAAGCGTTCGCCGTCGCCGCCCGCCCAAGGATTGCCGCGCATGTGATAGCCGCCCTTCTCCCAGAATCCGGCTTCGTCTTTTTCAAGTAAGGCGATTCCTTTAATCCACTTCGCTGATTTCCAAGCGTAGAGACGCGGGATGATGAGGCGGACTGGCCCGCCGTGTTCTGGCAAGATCGGGCGACCGTCGTGCGCCCACGCTAAAAGTGCGTCTTCCATAAGGAAATATTCGAGCGGGATGTTCGTCGTCCAATCGTGATCGTAAGCGGAAGCGAGGGCAAACTTCGCCTCCGGTTTGAAGCTGACTTGCGCCGCCAACTCGCGCGTTGAAACTCCGCTCCACACATTATCGAGCCGCGACCAGCGCGTGACGCAATGAAAATCGGCGAAGACGCGCACACTCGGCAGACGCATAAATTCATCGAGCGTCCACTTCTGCGGACGTTCAACCAAACCATTGATCTCAAATGTCCACGTTTCGAGATTGATGCTCGGCGTACCGTAGGCGTCAAGCACCGGCCACTTCTTAGTGCGCGTCTGACCGGACGGGATGCGATTCTCTCGGCGCGTATCAGGGCTAATAATCACTTCCGCGTCGTCAACCTCTTCGGGTTTGCGCGGGTCGGTGCGTTGATAAAACGGATCGTTAAAAAGTCCGCCTAGAAAACTCATTCCTCTGCTCCTAAAAGCGCCTGAATCGAAAATGATTCGAGTGCGGGTAAAACTTTATCCTTGATCCTTCTTCGGAATCGTCGCCTCCGCTTGCCGGTTGCTGATGCGCGCTGCGCTGCGCTCAACAACCGCCTTCAACTCCTCCGGCATCCACTTGCCGACGCCCTTCTCAAGCGCGCCGCGAATGCCGACGCTGCGGTCGTGCCACTCGTCCGTGCTGCCTTCCGCCCCGCGCTCGCGCTCGTAGCCTTCCGTTTGCTCAAGGCTGAGGACGATGCCGTTAATCACCTCAGCCCAATCCTTCTGCTGAATGCCGCGCAGGACGAGTGAGAGTCCAGCAGACCAATCTTCTTCCGGCGCGCGCGCGTCCTGTTCGGGGATCGCCAAATTATAAACGGGCGGAAGCGGCGCGCCCTTGTACTCGCGGACGAGTTGCGCCTTCAAATCCTTATAAGACATCTGCGGATTTTCACGATGCGCTGCCTGCGCGCGCCGAAAAATATCAGCGACACTTTGTTGTTCTTGAGCCATGAACTTTCCTTATTGTAATGATTGATTCGATTTCGTTGCTTAGTATAAACAATAAACTTGTGTCTTTGCTATTGCATCGCAATACCGCGCATTCTTATTCTCAGGAACAAAAGCTAAGAATCTCCAAAACCATTGAAATTTACTTTGCGCGGCCGGATAAAAACGCGCCCCGCAACCAACTCTTAACTCCGCCGCGCACATCTTCGAGCACAACGTGCGCCGTGTTGCGCCCTGATGCCGCAAATACGCCGCCGCCCGGATGCGTCGAAGCTCCGGTTAGATATAAGTTTTTAATTGG
Source organism: Pyrinomonadaceae bacterium (assembly GCA_013695245.1). Classification (GTDB taxonomy): domain Bacteria; phylum Acidobacteriota; class Blastocatellia; order Pyrinomonadales; family Pyrinomonadaceae; genus JACCYN01. The sequence goes on from JACDAW010000367.1 coordinate 6,211, forward strand.
CGTGCGATACGTCGCCAGCTCAGGCAACGGACGAAAGAGAAACATTTGATCAAGCTCCATCTCGACGTGCATCACGTTGCCGCGCAGAAGTCCGAGACGCCTTTCCAAATCAAGCGGCGTCTGGATGAAACGATCAATAATACTTGCGCGCACGTTTGGCGCGTAAGAGTTGACGACATCAATGAGCTTATCTGCTTCGCGCTCGGCGATTGCGTCCCACTTCAAATTGTCGGCAAGTTCGTAAGGATAGTATTGTCCCCAGATGAAAAGCGTGTGTTTGCCTTCAGGGGCGATAGTCGGATCGACGGCCGAGAAAGTCATCGCCAGCGCCGCCGGATGTTCTGACGGAACGCCTTTCATGTAATCTGCGTAAGCTCGTTCAAGGTATTCGATTGAAGGACACAGCAACTGCAAGCCTTGATGACACGCGCTTGCTCTTCCACCCGAAGGCGCAGACGTGTAATCAGGCAACTCCGATACGGCGCACCGCACGATCATGCCGAAGCCATTGCCGATGCGAACATTGTTTACTCTCTCGGCTAAATTGTCAGGTAGATTTTCAGCGCCGATGAGATCAAGAAACGTCGTGCGCACATGCGCGTTTGAGATTATGCGCCGCGCTTCAATGCGCTCGCCATCTCTCAACTCAATCGCAATCGCGCTTCCGTTTTTTACTTCAATGCGTTTCACTTCCGCCGAGAGGCGCACCGTGCCGCCGTGATGCTCCAAACAACGAGCGAGAGCTTGGGTCAAAGCTCCCGATCCTCCGCGCGGACGTTTGACTCCGCTTCGGTGAATCATCGCGTGCCAACCTAAAAAGTCTCCGGTCGCGGCGGCTGACGGCGGCGGCCCCGACTGCGCCGCGAGCCACACGAGCGCGGCGCGCAAACCTTCGTGCTCGAAAGTTTCGCGCGCCAACGCGCCGTAGCCTGAAAAGACTTTACGCACCATCTCAACGGGATTCGTCTTCGCGGCTCCTTTCGATGGGCGCTTAAAGATCATGTGTCGTCCAAGATTAAACGCCGTCGGCGGCTTCAGGAACGCTTCAAAAACTCCTTCGTTAAAAGCCTCCCACTCGCTCACAAATTTCCGATACTTCTCTGCAT
>JACDAW010000374.1 GCA_013695245.1 Pyrinomonadaceae bacterium
GGTTTCAACAGATGCGAAAGTAATGCTGTTCCCGGATTCGTCGAGCCATGCTTCGTACTGAGTTTTCATACTTGAAGTAAAAGCCTTCTCCGCCGTCATCAACCACCCGTTAATTTAACGACGCTGCGCTTAATTCTTTCAGCCGCCTTCTCTCCGATGCCGTCAACCATCTCAAGCCCGCCGCCCGCGACAAATTTGTTCAAGTCATCCAAAGACGAAATGCGGAAGCGCGTGTGAAGCGCAGCGGCCGTCTTCATTCCGATGCCGTCAACTTTCAAGAGGTCGAGCGTCGTTTCCGGCGTCTCGGCGATGAGGCGTTCCCAAGCGTCGAATGTGCCGCGCTCGGTAAGTTCAACGATCTTTGCGCTAATCGCTTTGCCGACGCCCGGAATCTGTTGCAAGCCCTTAGCGCCTTCTTCGCGCGCGATGCGATTAAGCGGTGTCGGCCATTCGCGCAACGTCTCCGCCGCGTTGCGGTAAGAGCGCAATCGAAAAGCGTCTTCGCCGCGAATCTCCATCAGCATCGCCAGCCGCTCGAAACGATTCGCGATCTCTTCATTGTTCATAACTCCTCCGCCGATCAAGTTCGAGACGAAAGCAGTAGATTCAAAAACGAGCCTCTTTTACTAACAGTTTTAAAATTTCTTCGGCCTTCGAGACATCTCGTGAGCCGTTATGATACTCTAAGTTTATCTCCTGACCACTCCACTATTTTCGAGGATAAACTTTAAATGGATATGCGAAAATTTCTATCCCTTTCACTCGCGTTATTGTTTCTTGCCTCCACCTTGATGACAAGCGTGCGTGCCGACGAAGGCATGTGGCCGTTTAATAACGTGCCGCGCGCCGAGATCAAGCGTCGCTACAATTTCGACGTGACCGACGCTTGGCTGCGCAAAGTGCAGATGTCTTCCGTGCGATTTAATAGCGGCGGTTCGGGTTCGTTCGTCTCAGCAGACGGACTTGTTTTAACGAACCATCACGTTGCGGCCGACACCTTGCAAAAGATCAGCACGCAGGGGAAAGACTACATCAAAGAAGGTTTCCTTGCGCCCACGCGCGCCGCAGAGATCAAAGCTCCCGACCTTGAACTGAACGTTCTGATGAGCATCGAAGATGTTACGTCGCGCGTTAACGCGTCTGTCAAACCTGACACGCCTGCTGCGGAAGCGAACACCGCGCGCCGCGCCGCCATCGCTCAGATTGAAAAGAATTCGACCGAGCAGACGAAGTTGCGTAGCGACGTGGTGACGCTTTATCAAGGTGGTCAATACAATCTCTACCGCTACAAAAAATATACGGACGTGCGCCTCGTCTTCGCGCCCGAATTTGAGATCGCTTTCTTCGGCGGCGACCCCGACAATTTCACTTACCCGCGCTACTGCTTAGACATGGCGCTCTTTCGCGTTTACGAAAATGATAAGCCAGTGCGCGTCGAAAATTATTTGAAGTGGTCAACGGCGGGCGCGAAAGATGGCGAACTCGTTTTCGTCTCCGGTCATCCTGCCTCAACCGAGCGTTTGAACACGATGGCACACCTCGAATATCTGCGCGACACGGGACTCCCGCTCACGCTTAAATATCTTGAGCGCAATCAAACTTTTTTGAAGGAGTACATGCGCGGCGGAGAAGAGCAGGCGCGTCGCGCGCAGGAAGAATTCTTCGGCGTTGAAAACTCTTTGAAGGCTTTTCGCGGGCGCTACGAGGGCTTACGCGATCAAGCGTTGATGCGCAAGAAGCAGCAATCGGAACAAGCTTTGCGCCAGCAGATTTCCGCCGACCCGCGCAAGCAAAAAGAGTATGGCGATGCGTTTGACCAGATTGCACGCGCACGCCAAGCCTTGCCTTCATACGAACGCCAGCGGCGCTTCACGGAAAGCGCATGGGGCTTAAGCAGCAGTCTTTTCAACATCGCACGCTCGCTCGTGCGCCTTGCCGACGAATCCGCGAAGCCGAACGCCGAGCGTCTGCCGGAATACGCGGACGCGCGCCGCGCTTCGCTTGAACTCAGTCTCTATTCGCCCGCGCCGATCTACGAAGATTTCGAGAAAATGAAGCTTGTCAATTCGCTGCGCTTTATGATCGACGAATTGGGCGCAAACAATCCGCTTGTCGTTAAAATCTTGAACGGCAAGACGCCCGAAGCGCGCGCGGCCGAACTCGTTGACGGCACGAAACTAAAAGACGTGGCATTCCGCCGCACGCTCGCGCAAGGCGGAAAGGATGCGATTCAGAAGTCTGACGATCCGATGATCGCGCTCGCGCGTTCGATTGATGCCGAATCTCGCGCTGCGCGTAAGCGTTACGAGGATGAAGTAACGGGAGTTGAGCGCGCCGCTTACGCCAAGATCGCCCGCGCTCTTTTTGAAACACAAGGCACTAGCCTTTACCCGGACGCGACCTTCACGCTACGCCTTTCATACGGCGCGGTTAAAGGTTACACCGAGAACGGCAAACAGATTCCGCCGTTTACCACTCTTGGCGGCGCGTTCCAACACGCGATGGAACACAACAGTCAAACGCCATATCAACTGCCCGCGAGTTGGCTGAAGAATAAATCGCAACTCAACCTCAACACGCCGCTCAACTTCGTTTCATCAAACGACATCATCGGCGGCAACTCCGGTTCGCCCGTTATTAACCGCAACGCGGAACTCGTCGGCCTCATCTTCGACGGCAACATTCAATCGCTCGTCGGAAACTTCGTCTATGACGAGTCGGTCAATCGCGCCGTCTCCGTTGATTCGCGCGGAATGCTTGAAGCCTTGCGCAAAATCTACAACGCCAACGAACTCGTCGCGGAACTAACGCGATAAGTTTGAAGTGTGCAGAGAGGGACACATAAAACGCGGCAAGCCTTCACAGGCTTGCCGCGTTTTTCTTTGCAGATGTTTGTAGAACGTTGCTCTAAACTTTATTGCAGGGTTTACGACGCAAGACCGATGCGGCGCAGCAGATCGGCAAAGCGCGGATCGTCTCTCAGACTGTCGAATGCCGGATCAACTCGCAAGAATTGCAACTGTAGATCGTGCGCTGAGTAGGCGCATTCGAGTGACGCAAACGCCTGCTCGCGCTCATTGAGCGCGGCATAGAGAATCGCTAACTCACCGGGTGAGACGTAATCCTTGCTTGTCTGCAATCGCTTAAGAATGTCTCGCGCACGCGCCTGCTCCCCCGCGCGCGCATAAGCCGCACCCAGAAAGATTTGCCTGCTCGGAGTATCACCTCCTAATTTGATCGCCTCTCGGTAAGCATTGACTGCCTCCGCGTACGTCCCCTTCGCCGCATAACTATAGCCGATGTAGAGGTAAGCGAAATCGTAGTTGTGATCCAGTTCGAGCGTCTTCTTCAAGACTTCGATTGCCTGATCGTACTGACGCGCGAAGTAGAACGTGTAGCCAACGACGGCATTGACCGGAGGCGAAAGCGGATCAAGTTCACGAATACGTTTGATCTCAGTAATGGCTTGATCATGCCTGCCGACAAAGTTGAGATAATAAGCGTATCCGGTTCGGGCGAGGTTCGGATTCAATTCAAGGGCGCGTTTAAACTCGCGCTCGGCTGCTGCCCACTCCCACATATCGGTTTTGAGATAGGCAAGCGCGTAATGCGCATCGGCGAGATTTTCGTCAAGTTCTAGAGCCTTGCGTGCTGCCGCTTCTGCTTTAGGCGTAAATTCCTTCGGGTCGAGGATGCTTTGCGCGATAAGATTATTGTAACTCAAGCACAATTCGGCATAAGCGAGCGCGTAATTCGCATCAGCAGCTATCGCCTTTCGGTAATACTCAACGGCTTTCTTACGGTTCTCCACTCCACCTTTGCGAGAGTAGAAACGTCCCTTAAGCAGTAGTTCGTAAGCCTCTGGATTAGCCGTGTCGCGTCTTGTGAGTCGCTGCTCTTGCACGCCCGTCAACTTTAACTGTAATTTCTCTGAGATCGCTTGCGCGATCTCCTCCTGCACGGCAAGCGCGTCGCCCGTTCCCCGATTGAACTGCTCGCCCCACATCTGTTTGTTCTCGCGCGCGTCCACTAATTCGGCTCTGACCGTTAATTTATCGCCGCGCTGCACAACACGCCCCGTCACAACCGCGCCGACACCGAGAGCGCGCGCCACTTCTTGCGGATCAATTTCTTTGTTCTTGTACTTGAAAGCCGAACTGCGGGCGATGACTTTTAGTTGCGGAAGTTGCGAAAGGCGATCAATCACGCTCTCGCTCAATCCGTCCGAAAGATAATCGAGATTCGGGTCACCGCTTCCGTTCTCAAACGGCAAGACGGCGACCGAGGTGATCGCTTCCGGGCGCGACGAAGAAAAGACGAAGTAGCCAGCAAACGCCACAGCGAGCATAAACATCATCACAAACGCGGCTAACTTGTGGTTTTTTACTTCGCTGACGATATACTCGACGCTCGATGTGGCGTGCGTAACTTGCGGGCTTGAGTTTTCGTCTGTTTGCGCCGCAACGCCTGCGTAATTCGTCGCCGCCCGTTCGTTTCTGCTCGGCGACTCCGTGCGGTCGAGTTCCGCTTTGAACTCCAGATGCTGTTTCAGGCTCTTCAAATCCAAGCCCAACTCTTTGATTACCTGATATCGTTCTTCGCGGTCTTTCCTGAGCGTCTTTGTCACGATGCGCTCCAATTCTGCTGGCGCATCGGGCGCATAGTTCGTCAGAAGCGGTGGCTCTATTTTCAGTATCGCCGCAGTTACGTCGCGCGTCGTTTCGCCTTCAAACGGCAGATGACCCGTGATCATCTCGTAGAGCACCACGCCTAAACTCCAGATGTCGGCGCGTTCGTCCACTTGCAGCCCGCGCGCTTGCTCCGGCGACATGTAGCTTGCAGTTCCCACGACCGCGCCCGGATCAGTGCCGACAAAGTCTCTGGTTGTCACTTCCTTGTCAGGCGCTGGCGACGCTTGCCCGATGAGCTTCGCAATGCCGAAGTCTAAGACTTTTGCGATGCCGTCGTGACGAACCATGATGTTTTCGGGTTTGATGTCGCGGTGGACGATGCCTGCCGCGTGCGCTGCCGATAGCGCGGAAGCGACCTGAACGCCAATATCTAAAACTTCGCGCAGTTCCAGAGGCTTTCGATCCATTCGTTGGCGCAAAGATTCGCCTTCAATAAACTCGGTGGCGATAAAGTGGAAAACGTTTTCCTCGCCGATCTCGTAAATGGTCAGAATGTCCGGGTGATTAAGACTGGATGCGGTGTAAGCCTCGCGCTCAAAGCGATTGAGGCGGTCTTCGTCGGCAGTGAAATTGGCGGGCAGGAGTTTGAGCGCGACGAGGCGGCGCAAGCGCGTGTCCTGCGCGAGATAAACCTCGCCCATGCCGCCCGCTCCGAGCAGCGAGCGTATCTCATAACGACCAAGATTCGTGCAGGGAGAAAGAGGCATAACTCAAAATCACCACCTTTCTAGTTCCCAAACCATATCGAAGATTCTGCGACTGCTTAAACCATGAACGCACCAAAATCATCTTGCGCTTCGTTCATCTCCCAATCGCCCGCTCGCAAACCGCAAAGCGGAATGTTTGTAATAAACTGTTTGATGTTCCAGTCGCGGTAATCTTCATAACCCCACCACCTTGGGGCTAAACCGAGCCAGCTATATTTTACAAACGGCAGATTCGCCCTTAGCCAGCCACACACCGCGCCCGAACCGTAAACTCCAATTTCGTAAATCGCCGTGCCATTTCCGCGTTCCATAAAGGCTTGGTGTACGGCTCGAAAATATTCTGGAACTGTAGTCCGTCCGATTGGGGGGCGTGGATCATAATCAATTGCGAAATAAATCGCCGAGCCGGGCGGTTGGTTCAGACTCCGCGCGTAGTCGAAAGCGTAGAGACCATTTACTCTCCCGTATGATGCGTTGATGTATTGTGGCTCGTCGTAATCTTGATACACGACGCCTATTTTCAGATCGGCGTGTGAAAGCGCCTCAGCTTCCTCGCGCCGCAGAACTTTCTGCGGTCGCTGCGTCTTCTCCGAGTAGTAACGAAAAACAAAATCGTAGCCTTGCTCCTTTATGCAGGTCGCTCCTTCTGTGGTGTATAAGTGCGTCGAAATTCCTCTCATAAAATACCTCCCATCATGTACACGCTTTCTGAGCACTTTGCCTGTATTTTAATTCGTCTTACTTAACAAGTAGTTACCACGTTAAACAACTTGAACCATCCGCGAGCGGGGGCAAAACTCGCGGATGGTTCAAGTGTTTCAAGGCTGACGTTATAACTTACGCAACATCAACCTTGGTTAATTTACGCCGCTTGCGCACCTTCGCCGCGACTCCGGCTAAGCCTGTGCCGAGCAGGAACATGGTTGCTGGTTCAGGCACGGCGGCTGTAACGCTATTCCCTCTAACTGTATAGAATAGATCACTGGTGCCGGAGTATGAAGAAGCTGGCGGGTAAATGGACGTATTCTGAATAACATAAGCCCCTAATCGCGCTACTCCAGCATCAGTAGTTAAAGTCGCTGTGCCTCCTCTGCCCGCCCAAGTTCCAGTGCCTGAAGCGGGGTTTGCTATTGTTAGATAGTACGTGTTAGGCGTTAAAGTAAGCCCTGTAAAAAGCGTAAAATCAGTTAGAGTGTTCGGGAAAGTGAAAGCAGTAACAGCCACTTGGTCAGCTATCGTAGTTCCCGGTCCGATGCGGGTCGTGAGGTATGCAGTGCCAGTTGCAGGTCCAGTCCAAGTACCTAATTGGGCTGATATATTAACATTGGTGTAGGTGTTTGATTGTGACCATCCTACTGCCAATGTTTGCTGAGGGTACACAAAAGCCTGAAAATTAAAACTCCCATTTACTGAAATTATTACCGTATCGGCTCGTGCAACGTTCGCAGAAGCGAAACACAATAGGATGAAGGTAATCGAGGCGAGAATGGTTTTGCGTAGAGGGAACATTTCTATTTCTCCTTTTCTGTTAAAAGCACTACAAGGTTTTCGGTTGCGCATCGGGACGGGTTGCTGGGGCAAGAGTCCTCCCGATCTGCGCTTTTGCGTTGCGGGTTGCTGATTAGAGACGGCGAAAACGGGTGTGAACATTTTCAACACTCCGGAATCCTGAAATAGTTGCGCAGTCAGCGACGCCTCGTTTACAATTTGCGTCGAGCGATGGGAAGATCGTTCGCCTCGCGTCTGCGCTTCTTTTGTTTTCGCCGCCTTTGATAGCAAAAGTGGCGCGTCTGTG
>JACDAW010000381.1 GCA_013695245.1 Pyrinomonadaceae bacterium
TAAGTCTCGAAGCCGTCGGCTGAGGGGCCGACTGAGTCGCCCGCGTTGTCGCCCGTGCAATCCGCGATCACGCCGGGATTGCGCGCGTCGTCTTCCTTAATCTTAAAGACGATCTTCATCAAGTCCGCGCCGATGTCCGCGATCTTCGTGAAGATGCCGCCCGCAATACGCAAAGCTGCCGCGCCTAAAGATTCACCGATAGCGAAACCGATAAAGCACGGCCCCGCATAATCGCCCGGAATAAACAGCAGGATACAGAGCATAATGAAAAGCTCGACGGAAATTAACATCATGCCGATGCTCATACCCGCCTTAAGCGGAATCGCGTAGATCGGGTAGGGCTTGCCGCCGAGACTCGCAAACGCTGTGCGCGAGTTGGCGAACGTGTTGACGCGAATGCCGAACCACGCGACGCCGTAGCTGCCCGCGATGCCGATCAAACTGAAGAGCAGAATAACGATTACACGCAGCGGGTCGAAGCCAGACAAAACGCCGAAATAAAGCACGATCACCGCGCCGATAAAGAGTTCGAGCAGAAGGATGAATTTGCCTTGCGTGATGAGATACGTTTTGCAAGTTTCGTAAATCAGTTCCGAGATTTCACGCATCGAACGATGCACGGGCATGTTCTTCAACTGCATGTAGATCGCCAAGCCAAACATCATCCCCAACACGCAGACGCCAAGTCCGGTCATCAACAGCAGACGCCCGTTGACGCCGAAAAACGCTGCTTGCGAAAGGTCTGGCAGTTGCAGATTGGCCTCGCCGCCCGCTCTATGCTCTTGAGCGAAGACCGATGAAGCGTTCAGACTTAAGACAGCAATGCCAGCCGCAAGAGTTACGACCGAGCGTCCTAACCGACGGCCGCCGCACATTAGTAATCTTTGCAGATGCGACTCAGCACTTTCTGCCGCTTCGATTTCGCGCTTCGTCGCATTTTTGAACACGGCGAAGCAGAGCGACAATAAACTGACGCACAAGATCAGGAACAGATTCGATTCCACTATTAACAGATTCCTTTCCCTTTATTGAATAGGTGGTGAGCGAAATAAGTTAGCGCACGACGGTTAATACAAAGCGAAAACGATGGTGAGAGCGCGCTATATTCCGTCTCATCTACATCGCCCGTCCACGCCTGCCGCAATTGAACCGATGATTATTACCTATTTGCATCGAAACTGTCCACTTGCCGCGCTTACTTCATTAAACGTTTGGCGCAAACTGCTGCTCAGGAAGCGCATCCACGCTTGTGCCTTTTCTTCGTCCTCCGCTCGTCCAACGACGCGCGGAATCCATCAGCACGATAATTGCCGCTGTCATTAAGATTGCGGTCAGTGCGGTGTTGATGAAGCCTTGTGTCGCCGTCTCCGGTCGTTGCGCCATCGGCCAGAAGTTATCGCGGATCGAAAACCAACCGGCGGTTAAGGTCGTAACGGCGACGAAGGCGAGCGGCACAAGCGTCGTCCACGCATAGCGGGCGCGATTCATGTTAAAGACGATCGTCGTCGCCACGCACAGGGCGACCGCCGCAAGCAATTGGTTGGCGATGCCGAACATCGGCCAAATAGTCGAGATCGATCCCGACCAGATGAACGCCGCCCAAGCCGTGACGACGAGCGCAGTTGTGATGAGTGATCCGGGCAACCATGTCGGCTCGTCGAACTTTTTATAGAATCTTCCGCCGAATTCGCCGACGAGAAAGCGCGCGACGCGCGTGCCCGTGTCAATCGTCGTCAGGATGAAGAGCGCCTCGAACATGATGGCGAAGTGATACCAATATTTCATTAAGCCCGAAAAGCCGGGAATCGCGTCGAAGATTTTCGCAATGCCAAGAGCGAGCGTGACCGCGCCACCCGTCCGCCCGCGCAAATTCTTTTCGCCCGATTCTGCCTCAAGGCGATCAATCTCCTGCGGACGAAGATCAAAACCTTCCGATGTGTGCGTCTCGACCATCTGCGCGTAACGGACTTGCTGTGCGGGCGTCGTCTGCTGCGTGTTGATCGCAAAGTAATCGCCGGGGAAAAGAGATGTCGCCGCAATCAGAGCAACGACGCCGACGACGCCCTCCATCAACATCGAGCCGTAACCGATCATGCGCGTGTCAGTCTCTTTCGCGATCATCTTCGGCGTTGTGCCGGATGAAATGAGCGAATGAAAGCCGCTGATCGCGCCGCACGCGATGGTGATAAACACAAACGGATAGACTTTACCGGGAATGACGGGGCCGCCGCCCGCGACGAACGGCGTGAACGCGGGCATGTTCAAATTGGGATGCACGAGCACGACGCCGATGATGAGGAAAGCAATCGTCCCGATCTTCAAATACGACGAAAGATAATCGCGCGGGCACAGTAATAACCAGACGGGCAGCACCGATGCGATGAAGCCGTAAGCGGCCATGAGCAGAATGATCGTGGTGCGCGAAAAGGTAAACGTCTCCGCCCATGAAGATTCCGCGATGCGTCCGCCTAAAATGACAGCGATGAATAATCCGACGACGCCAATCGCGCTTGCTTCCTTAATTCGTCCGGGGCGGATGCGATACATGTAAAGCCCCATCAGAAGCGCAAGCGGGATCGTAAATCCTACGGTGAAAGTTCCCCACGCAGATTCGGCGAGCGCGTTGACGACGACAAGCCCCAAACCCGCAAGCGCGATCACGACGATAAAGAGGATCGCGATGCCTGCCACTAAACCCGACAACGGACTGATCTCAGTGCGCGCGATCTCGGCAAGCGATTTACCATTGCGGCGCACGCTTGCCACAAGGATCATAAAATCGTGAACCGCGCCGCCCAGAGTTACACCGATCACGAGCCACAGTAAGCCCGGCAAAAAACCGAACTGCGCGGCAAGCACAGGGCCGATCAAGGGGCCTGCGCCGGAGATCGCCGCAAAGTGATGACCAAAGAGCACCCACTTATTCGTCGGGTAGTAGTTATGCTCGTCGTTCATCGTCACGGACGGAACAGGGCGCGCATCGTCCAACGTCAAAACTTTCGCAGCGAGGAAAGCCGAGTAGTAGCGATAGGCGATGGCTATTACGCACAGCGCGCCGATGATGATCGGTAATGCGTTCATCTCCTTGCCTCAAGCGTCCGAAGCGTTCCGGTTGGTGCGCGTGAACATTGCGCGCCACCTACTCCTAGCGCGAACTCTCTTCGTCGTCCAAAAGTTCCTCGTTCAAGGTCTCTTCTTTATTGAGTTTGCTGTGGCGATAACCGTAGAAGAAGTAGATAACGAGTCCGGCGATGAGCCATAGCAGAAAACGCAACCAATTCGTGTATCCGAGTTCCGTCATCAGGTAGCCGCAACTCATCAGCCCCAGCACGGGAATCAGCGAAAGGTTTTTCGTGAAGCTTAAGTACGCGATGATGAACGCGAAGATAATGTAGCCGAGCAAAGGAATCTTGTGCTTGAAAGTTTCCCATTCGCCGTAATTAAAGAAATTCGCCACCGCATCACGGTTGAAAAGTAGTAATGCCAACCACGCCGCGACGAACAAAGCCGGAACGATATATTTTGAGTTGACGTAAGGCACGCGAAAGCGCGACTCGATTCTTTGCCCCGACGCATCAAGCAGTAACACGCCGCCGCAGACGAGCACGAATGCGAACAGAGTTCCGATGCTTGAGAGATCAGTGACCTCCGTCAAATTCATAAAGAGCGAGGGTACGGCGACAAGAATCCCGGCGATGATCGTTGCAAACCAAGGCGTCTTAAATTTCGGATGAATGCTCGAAAAGATTTTCGGCAGTAGTCCGTCTCTCGACATCGCCATCCAGATGCGCGGTTGTCCGAGTTGGAAAACTAAGAGCACGGTCGCCATTGCGATCACGGCGCTAATGGCAATGATGCCGGAAATCCACGCGATGTTTGCGCCTTCCGGCCCGAAGGCGAAGGCGAGCGGGTCGCCTACTTGCAATTTTTGATACGGCACAATGCCTGTTAAAACGAGCGCAACGAGAATGTAGAGAACCGTGCAGATGACGAGCGAGAGCATCATCGCGGTCGGCAGATCGCGCTGCGGGTTGCGGCATTCCTCAGCAGTCGTTGAAAGCGCGTCGAAGCCGATGTAAGCGAAAAAGACGGCTGCCACGCCCTTCATCACGCCGCCCGCGCCGTTTGGCGCAAACGGACTCCAGTTAGCAGGCTTGATGTAGAACGCGCCGACGATGATCACCGTCAGGATGATTCCCAACTTCAACGCAACCATCACGTTTGACGCCTGCTTCGATTCGCGGATGCCGATATAGACGAGCGCACTAATAGCGATCACGATTAGAAGCGCGGGCAAATCGCAGATAACGGGAAGCCCGCCGATGCGCGGCGCAGACGCCCAAGCCGCGTGAGCCTCAAGTTGCCCGCATTTGATCGCGGCGTCAACGCCTGCGCAAGCCCCCCGCAAACTTTCAATCGTTCCCCCTCCTGCACTGAGCGCTTCCTGCACGGCATCGAACCCGCGTCGCGCCGTTAAAAAGTCCATCGTGAGATAAGTGGGGATGTTGATGCCGTAGCCGGAGAGCAAGCCCGTAAAATAATCGCTCCACGAGATGGCGACGGCGATGTTGCCGATGGCATATTCCATCAACAAATCCCAGCCGATGATCCATGCGATGAGTTCGCCGAAGGTAGCATAAGCGTAAGTGTAAGCCGAACCCGCAATCGGGATCGTTGAAGCAAACTGCGCGTAGCAGAGCGCGGAGAAGGCGCAGGCGATGGCCGTAAA
>JACDAW010000386.1 GCA_013695245.1 Pyrinomonadaceae bacterium
CCCGCGTTTGGCGACCGCCGTTCGTATCAGATGGATATCGGCAACAGCCGCGAGGCTTTGCGCGAAGCCGAACTCGATTACGCCGAGGGCGCAGATATTCTGATGGTGAAACCTGCGAGCGTTTGCTTAGACGTGTTGCGGAGCGTGCGCGACCGTTACGATCTGCCCGTCGCGGCGTATCACGTTTCAGGCGAGTATGCGATGATTAAAGCGGCCGCCGCGCGCGGCTGGATCGACGAGCGGCGAGCGATGATCGAGACTTTGACAAGCATTCGCCGCGCCGGAGCCGACATCATCATCACTTATTACGCGCGCGAAGCGATCAACGCGCTAAAGAACGGCGAGTTTTAACTTATTAGACACGGAGAGAGATGGCAGTAGCGCGAACGTGCGTCGCCGCGCGCAACAAGATGGGCTTGGAGACGGCGCATGTTTTAATGAAGCTTGTATAACGCTTTTACTGCGTAATGTGAATCTCTTCTTCTTTGTTGACGTGGCGCAAGAAATATCCGAGCGCGCAGGCGCAACCGATAATCGCCGCGCCGATGGCATACCACAAGTGCATCATGTGTGTCGCGTCGTTCGGAGTTTTGACATAGACAATGAACTGCCAGACGGCGATCACCAGCGCAATCAAGGCAACGACGATGAAGAGAATATCGGCTAAGCTTTTCATGTTAAACCTCCGGCGTTTTTTGTAAGTTTAATGAACTAAATTATTGCCGAAAGACTGCCCGTTGGAATCAGGGCGCTTCAATATAATTTTTACCGCTTCATCTTCTGCCACGGGGCAGCTTTTTTATGTAAGGTTATGTTAACGCTTTCCCGGTGTGATAATCAAGATTCTTTTGCAGAAAGCTCTTTCGGAAAGCGGCAAAAGAGCGCGCTTGTTTTTCGATTAAAGAATAATTCGCCCGTCGCCATCGCGCCGCGTGACGCGCTCGCGGTCGAAATACTCCAAGAGTGGGATCGCGTATTTACGCGAAATTCCTGCTAAATCCTTAAAACTTCCAACGTCAATACGACGTTCCGGTTGATGTCGAGCAGCGTATGCGCGCAGCGAAACGATTAAGTTATCAATCGCTTCGCGGTGAAAAAAGAGATCGTCGCGCACGCGCACGAGTTTGCCCGCGTTAAGGAGCAACTGCAAAATCTTGCGCGCATGTGCCTGCGCTTGCTCTCGAACGCCAGCGCGCGCCATCGCTTCACCCAGCGCGGGAGCTTCAAACCCGGCGTCGCGGTAAACCTTCTCCAAACGATCATGAAGCACGCGGTCAGCTTCGGTTAATTCGAGATTGTGCGCGCGTGCGCGTACTACGTCGCGGTCTGAAATGAGCGTTCCGGTTTGTTCGGCGTATGTGAGCACATGGCGAAAGATTTCAGGCGCGATGTGAGCAAAAGCCTGTTCACGTAAAGTTTCGCGCGCGATACCGCGCGCCAACGGTTCGCGTTTGTGAAACGCAAAAGTAAGATCAACCGCGCGCTTCACCAACCGCTCGAAACTTGCGCGCGCGATGAGTCTGCCGCCTACATCAATGACCTCGCCGCTCGCTACCGTTTCCTCCGCCGCACGCCGCATCACTTCATCGCGCCAACCCGTGCGCGCCGCCGCATTCGCCAGCTCGATTCCCGCTTCCGCCGCGCGTTCAACGTAAACACCTAAGCGCGCGGCATCGTCCTTCGCTTCGCTCAACAGGGCGAGCGCGCGACAGGCTTCGACACGCTCACGCCCGCGATGCTTGGCGGCTTGCGAGTCAAGCACCTGCCCGCCCGCAATCGTTCGCTGCGGCGAATAAGATCGCAAGATAAACCGATCACCCAAGATGACGGCGACGGGACGCTCCAAACGTATCTGCGCGAAGCCCGCTTCCCCCGGCTTGATCTCGCCCGTCTCATCAAGCACCGCAATGCGCGCTAAAACTTCCGCCGCGCCCGTATGCACCCTCACCCTCTGGCGCGAGCGAAGGGCGCGCGGCGCATCCTGTAGAACCTCGACGCGCGCATCAAAAACCTGCGTCGGGCGCAGACGCATGGGCGCGGCTAAAACCATTCCGCGCTCGATTTGCGAGGCCTCGATGCCGCCGAGATTCACGGCCGCGCGTTGCCCCGCTTCCGCGCGCTCAACCTTTCTGTTATGAGTTTGAATTCCGCGCACGCGCACCCGCAAGCCCGCAGGCAATAATTCCATCTCGCTGCCTTCCATGATCTCGTCTGCGACAAGCGTGCCCGTCACCACCGCGCCGAACCCCCGCATCGTAAACGCGCGATCAACGGGCAAGCGTGCAACTGTTTGCGACGCGCGCGTGGGCATGTCACAAGCGATCTCACGCAGCGCATCTTTCAATTCTTCAAGCCCTGCTCCGGTGCGTGCGCTGGTCGAAATTACGGTTGCGTTTTCAAGAAACGACCCGGCGACTAACTCTTCTACTTCCGTCTGCACAAGCGCAAGCAGTTCTCCATCAACCATATCCGTTTTCGTCAGCACGACGAGGCCAAATTTGATGTCGAGCAGACGCACAATGTCGAAGTGTTCGCGCGTTTGCGGCATCACGCCTTCGTCCGCGGCGACAACGAGCGCGACGGCGTCCAACCCGTGCGCGCCTGCGAGCATATTTTTAACGAAGCGTTCGTGGCCGGGCACGTCAACAAAGCCGACGCGCACATCTTCGTCAAGCGCGAGTTCGGCGAAGCCTAGATCAATCGTGATCCCGCGCTGTTTCTCCTCCGGCAAACGATCCGTCTCCACGCCCGTTAGCGCCCGCACGAGCGAGGTTTTTCCGTGATCAATATGCCCGGCCGTGCCAACAATAATGGAACGCATAAAGCTTGAATAAAACTTAAACTCGCTTTTTCAATTTGCTTATAAGTCAGGAGGGCGAGCGCTGAAAATACATTTCAGACTCGCCCTCAAAAGTTTTCACTTGCACCTCTACTCGACGATCTCGAAGTTTGTCCACTGCGTCGTTATGCGATACTTCTCTTTAGCGAGCGTGTCGGTTACAACGATCTGCAAGATGTATTCGCCGGGTTGAAGATTCGTGCCGAGTTGCAAGCGCCCGGCGGCGGCGAGGCGCTTCAGATCAGTTTGCCCATTTGCGTCGAAAGGCAGTGGGCTACCGGCGAAAATCTGCTGACCGTCACGGAACAAGCGAATCTGCGTTGTAAGTTGTGGAAGGCGAGTCGCGCGGTCGAGTTGCGCGTTGTAAATAATATAGCCGTAATTGATGATCATTCCCTTACGAAAGCGCCGTGCGGCGGGGCCGACGAGAGGATCAAGATCACTTTCAGCATTTACTGCTGCGTTATTAGCTGCGGATTGGCCGGCCGTTGCGTTTGAGGCGCTTCGAGCTTTCGTCGCCGTTTTTTCGCCGTTGAGGACAATGCCTGAAAGCGTCAAGCGATTTTTCTGAAGGTTCGGGACTTCGATAAATTGGCTCGCCGATCCCGTGCGTTCTGTGGCGCTGTCGCGGACGGCCACGCGCAGTTGATACGCGCCGGGTTTCTTGACGGGAACATTAATCATGTAAACGAAGCCGTCGCGGAGCAAGCTTTGGTAAGCATTTCCGCGCGCGCGAATCGTCTCCGTGCGGTTGACTTCATCAATCACTTGGCCGTTGTCGCCGAAGGTGATGGCCATCACATCAATCACAGTCTTGCGCCAGCCGTCGGCTTCCTCCATAAACGACAATTTGCTTCCGTCTATGTGCAACAGCGAGCGCATGAAAGAACCGCCTTGCTGCGCATTGCCAAAGAGCAATGTAAGACGAAGCGGAACTCCGCCGGATGAGAACGGAGAAGTGAGCGCGGCGATCAACTGCTCGCCGCGCGTGCGCCGCGTGGGGCGCGCTTCTGTGTCAGTGAAGCCATAGAACCCGCTGCGCATACGAACTCGTAAATCAGGACGATTTTTGATTTTTCCTGTAAGTTTATGATAACGTCTGCGTCCCGTCGCCGGATCAAAGGTTGATTCATCAGGGCGATAACCGATGAGATAGTAACCCTTCTGATCGTTAAGCGCGCGCTGGATGCCGCCGCTTAAATCATTGTTATTGCGAACGGCGATGCCGCCCGTCTGCTGCGCGAGATAGTTTAAGCCTTCCTGTGTGTCAAACAATTCATTGCGTCGTTCCGTGAGACGCTCTTCGAGCCGGGAGGCTGACAAACCGGAGGTGTCATCGGCGGCCGTTAATCCGAGCGTCTGCAAGCCGCGCGAATCAATCGTATAGATGACGACCGACGCGCGGTTAGCGAGATCGGTTAAGCGGCGCAGGGATTCGAGTATGCGCGTGTTGCTTTCGCCTGCGCCGCCGACGCGATTGAAAAGGCGAAAGCCGTCGGAGAACATCACCACCGCCTTGCGACCGGGCAGTTCTCTGAGTCCGCGCACGATGAAGTTGAGCGCGCCGAGCGTGCCGACGGCGAAGATGTCTTCACGGAAAGTGTCAACATCTTCGCGCTCTCTGTTTCTTCTTTGCAAATCGCTATCCGTTGATTCGCCGTTGGAATCGCCAGCCGTGCGCCCCGCCTCATCAAGCGAGCTGATCGGCGCAAAGGCGCTGATGCCGCCGCGCCCGTTCGGATACCAGCGCACACGCTCGATGGCGGCGTAAAGTTGTCGTTTATCGGATGTGAATTGTTGCAACGCGCCTATTCCTGCGCTCGTGCGGATGATCGCAACGAGATCGTTTGCTGCCATCTGCTCATCAACATACTTTCTTAAAGCTTGACGAACAAAGTGCGTGCTCTCAAACGATAAACCGAGATCGTCCACGACGAGCGTAATCGTCCGGCGCACCTGTTCGGGTCGCAAGGCGCGCGGCGGCACAGGCGGCGCATCTCTGCGTGCGGGTGAATCTTTCGCCGTCGTTGTTGATGCGGGCGCAGGTGGAGATTCGATTGAGACGTAAGAAAAATTCGTGATCGTCTGCGGACGATTGTCTTCCCTGATCTCAAATTCATCGGCGCGAAGATCGGTAACTTGTTTGCCGTCTCTGTCCGTTACCACCGCGTCCACCTGCACGAGATTCGTCGAGATACGCACGACATCGTCGTCATTGTTGTTCGGTGGGACGTTTTGTTGTTGCGGCGGCGGGGCGGGAGGACGTTGTTGCTGCTGCGCGACAATGGAGGAAAGCGATAGCGAGAGGACGAGAAGATGTGCGAGCGCGATCTGTCTCTTCATAATAGTTTCCTGATTGAGCGGCAAGGCGCGGTCAAATGGTGAGTGACGCCGTCGCCGTTAAGCTTTTCAACGTTGCTGGATTTTCAGTAACGAGTGTGCGATCTTGTCAGGACAATAATATAAATCAAACGGGAGCGATTATGCTAGAAGAAGCTAAGCAAGGCGACACAGTGAAAGTTCATTACA
>JACDAW010000397.1 GCA_013695245.1 Pyrinomonadaceae bacterium
CCTCGACATCGCCCGCAGCAAACGTTTTCCCGTCGCCCTCATTTTCAACTACCTCACCAACACACAGACGCGCCCGCTCGTCACCGCAGGCAACGCAAACATCGTTCGCCCGAACAGCGAAAAAAACGGCTACTGGGTTGAATTTCAGCTTGGGCAGACGCGCGCCGCAGGCGACATCTTTTTCGACTACACATTTACGCGCATCGAAAAGGACGCTGTGCTGACGCCATTTAATTATAACGAGATTGTGCAGCAATCCGACGTGCTCGCCCACCGCTTTCAGTTTGCTTACGCGGCCGATCCGCGCGTCGTTCTCTCCTTCAACGGAATCATCAGCCAGCGTCCCAACGGGCTTCTCGGCGTTTTGAATCAAACTCCGCCCGGATCGCTCAACCGTCCGCTCGTGCGTTTGCAGTTCGATACGACGTTTCGTTTTTAAAGAGATGAGGTCAAGCGTGTGAAATTGACGGTAAAGGAGAACTCTTCTATTTTCACTTTTTAAGACGGATGTAACACACATCAATTAAAATTCTTTGTTCACTGATAATGCGACGCTTATTGAGGAGAAAATTTTAATGCTCTTTTCTGAAAAGATTATGCGCGGAGCATGGCTGGTTGCGCTGCTCTCAATTCTCGTTATTGCCTTCGGCTGTAGCGGTCAGCGCGGCGGAGAAGGCGTGGGTGGCGGCGGCGCAGTGCGTTTGCAAGGCGCGGGCGCAACGTTTCCGAATCCGCTTTACCAAAAATGGTTAAGCGAATACGGCAAGGCAAATCCAAACGTGCGCATTGATTACCAATCGGTCGGATCGGGCGCAGGCATCAGGCAGATTCAGGAGCAGACGGTTGACTTCGGCGCATCAGACGCGCCGATGAAAGATGATGATCTCGGCAAAGCACGCGGCGGTCAACTCCTTCACATCCCCACTGTGCTCGGCGCAGTCGTCTTAACTTACAACTTGCAGGGAGTCGAACAGCCCTTAAGATTTCCGCCGGATGTAATCGCCGACATTTTTCTCGGCCGTGTCAAAACTTGGGACGACGCGCGCATCAAAGCCGATAACCCCGGCGCGAATCTTCCTGCCGCTCCGATCACGGTCGTACACCGCTCGGACGGAAGCGGCACTTCGGCCGTTTTCACCGACTACCTCTCGAAAGTAAGTTCTGAGTGGAAAGAAAAAGTTGGCACAGGCACTAGCCCGACGTGGCCGGTCGGACTTGGCGGGAAAGGCAACGAAGGCGTTTCAGGATTGGTTAAGCAGACGCCTAATAGCATCGGTTACGTCGAACTCGCCTATGCAGTTCAAAACAAATTCCCTGTTGCGCTCATCAAAAATAAATCTGGCAACTTCGTCGAGCCTTCATTAGAAGCGGTAACGGCCGCAGCCGCCGAATCCATCAGCGCGACTCCCGAAGATATGCGCGTTTCGATTACCGACGCCGCAGGCGCAAACGCTTATCCGATTGCGAGCTACACATACATTCTCGTTTACAAAGATCAAAAGGACGCGGCGAAAGGCAAAGCTCTCGTTGATTTCCTGTGGTGGGGCATCCACGAAGGTCAGAACTTCACCAAAGACCCGCAATATCCTTATGCTGCGCTTCCGGCGGAGATCGTGCGACGCGCCGAAGCTCAGATCAACTCAGTCGCCTCCGGCGGACGAGCTTTGCGCACAGCGCAGTAAAATCCTTTTTGGGAATTCAAATTTTTAATCTTAAACCGCAACTCTAAATCTAAAGTCGAAAAGTTCGATGCGCAATTTGCAACCAAACGCTCCGACTCCCGCCGCCGCGCAGGGCGCAAGCGCGCGCTCGTGGAATTGGCGGCGGACGCTTGCGCCGACGGGCAACACGGGCGATACCGTCTTTCGCTCCATCCTCTTCGCGTGCGCGTTCATCTTGCTGCTGATCGTGATCATCATGATCGGGGCGATGGCGGTTAATTCCTTGCCTTCTTTGCGCGCCTTCGGTTTTGGATTTCTGACGAGCCAAGAATGGAATCCGATTGCGGGCAAGTTTGGCGCGCTGCCATTTATTTACGGCACGATTCTATCGTCACTCCTCGCGCTTTTTATCAGCGTGCCGCTCTCATTAGGCATCGCCATCTTTCTCGTCGAACAAGCGCCGCGCGCACTAGCGCGTCCCGTCGGCTTTCTCGTCGAATTGCTCGCAGCGATCCCTTCCGTCGTCTATGGCTTGTGGGGCATCTTTGTGCTTGCGCCCGCCTTGCGCGAAACGGTTGAGCCAAGCCTTGCGCGCTGGTTCGGCTGGTTGCCGTTCTTTCAGGGCAACATCACCGGCATCGGCTTGTTCACGGGCGGAATCATTCTCGCCATTATGATCACGCCGATCATTACTGCGGTTGTGCGCGACGTGTTGGCGGCCGTGCCCGTCTCACAACGCGAAGCGGCGTTTGCCCTCGGCGCAACGAAATGGGAGACGACGCGCGTGGTGCTGACGAACGGCGCAGCAGGGATCGCGGGCGCGATCATTTTAGGCTTGGGTCGCGCCATCGGCGAAACGATGGCCGTCACGATGGTTATAGGCAATCGCGCGCAAATCTCCGCGTCGCTCTTCGAGCCGTCTTACACCATCGCGTCAGTCCTCGCCAACGAATTTACGGAAGCGACGGGTGAGCTTTACTTAAGCGCGCTTATCGAACTCGGACTCATTCTTTTTCTCGTCACTTTTACAGTCAACGGCGTGGCGCGCTTGCTCGTCTGGAGCGTGGCGCATCGCGCGGGCGGCAGCTCAGTAGGGAGAGCCGGATGACGAGCGATACACAAACAAAAACCGCCGCCAACCGCCGTCGCATCACAAGCAGTGTGATGACGACCTTAACGGCCACCTGCGCGTTTTTCGCCGTCACTGTCCTCGTTCTTATTATCGGTTATATCGCCCTGCGCGGATTGGGCGCGATCAATCTTCAGTTTTTAACTGACACGCCGAAGCCCGTCGGCGAAGGCGGCGGGATCGGCAACGCCATCTTAGGATCGCTTATCTTGCTTCTGCTCTCGTCTGTAATCGGCTTGCCGTTCGGAATTGCTGTCGGAATTTATCTCGCCGAATTTGGCGCAGGACGCTTCGCGGGGCTTATACGCTTTGTGACCGACACTTTAACGGGCGTGCCGTCAATCGTCGTCGGAGTTTTCGTTTACACGATCCTTGTGCTGCCGATGCGACAGTTTTCGGCTCTGGCGGGCGGCATCGCCCTTGCGCTCGTGATGATCCCGATTATCGCGCGCACAACGGAAGAGATGATTCGCCTTGTCCCAACGAGTTTGCGCGAAGGCGCGTTAGCTCTCGGCGCACCGCAGTGGAGAGTGACGACCGGAGTGGTTCTCCCGGCCGCCGCATCAGGCATTGCGACGGGCGCGATGCTTGCGGTCGCGCGCGTGTCGGGCGAAACCGCGCCGCTTCTCTTTACCGCTTTCGGCAGCCGTTTCTTTAACGTCTACCTTGACCAACCGATTGCCTCGTTGACCGTGCAGATTTACAACTATGCCATTTCACCCTACGATGAATGGCACGCGATGGCGTGGGCGGCGACGCTCGTTCTGATGACGCTGATCTTAGCGATCAACATTCTCGTCCGCTTCTTTACACGCAAGAAGATTTGAAAAGCAGGAAGACAGGAATCAGAATAATGCAATTCGTTTCTCCTCCGTCTCCTGACTGCTGAACTTATGGCTACACCGACATCAACGACCGCGTCCGTGAAATCTGCAACTGAAACGATGCAGGAGCGAACGCGCGCGTTTGAAAACGACCGTGAGTCGCGCGTCGCGGCGAAGGTCAGCGTGCGTGAATTAGATTTCTTTTACGGTCGCGCGCAGGCGCTTCATAAAATCTCTTTAGACGTCGGGTCGCAAATCGTAATGGCGTTCATCGGCCCTTCGGGCTGCGGCAAATCAACTTTCCTGCGCACCTTGAACCGGATGAACGATACCATTCCGGGCACGCGCGTCGAAGGCAGCGTCCAGATTGACGGGCAAGATATTTACGCGCCGGGCACGGATGTTGTTGAGTTGCGGCGCAGGGTCGGGATGGTGTTTCAGAAGTCGAACCCGTTTCCGAAATCCATTTTTGATAACGTCGCTTATGGTTTGCGCATCAACAAACTTACGTCGAGCAAAACGGAATTGAGTGATCGCGTCGAAGAAGCTTTAACCAACGCGGCTTTGTGGCCGGAAGTGAAAGATCGCCTGAAAGCTTCGGCGCTCAGTCTCTCCGGCGGGCAGCAGCAGCGTTTGTGCATTGCGCGCGCGCTCGCCGTGCGCCCCGAAGTGATCTTGATGGACGAACCCGCTTCCGCGCTCGATCCGATTGCGACACAGAAGATCGAAGAGTTAATCGTCGAACTCAAGCGGCAATACACGATTGTGATCGTCACTCACAATATGCAGCAGGCGGCGCGCGTCTCCGATGAAACGGCCTTCTTCTGGCTCGGCAAACTCGTCGAAGTCAACTCAACCGAACAGATGTTTACTAACCCGAATGAGAAGCTGACGGAAGACTACATCACGGGGCGGTTTGGATAAGAATAAGAAGTCAGGAGACAGGAGTCAGAATAAAAGCAGTTTGCTTTTCCATTCTGAATTCTGATTCCTGTCTCCTGACTTCTGAGGTTTTATTATGGAATTGCACAGATTGTTAGATCGCGATCTGGAAATGTTGCGCGACCGCGTGTTGCTGCTCGGCGGCGAAACGGAAACGGCGTTGCAGAAAGCGATGTACGCCCTTATCGAACGCGACACGGTGACGGCGCGCGAAGTTCTCGACGGCGACGACGAAATTGATCGTCTTGAAGTTGAAATTGATCGCCTCTGCGTTGACACTATCGCTTTACGTCAACCCGCCGCGCGCGATCTGCGCTTCGTTATCTCCGTCGCCAAAATCACGCCGATCCTTGAGCGCATCGCCGATCACGCCTGCAACATCGCACGCGTCGCCGTTGACTTAAACGACGAACCGCAACTTAAGCCTTACGTTGATCTGCCGCGCATGGCCGAGTTTGCTTCCGGGATGCTGCGCGCCGCGCTTGATGCTTTTACTTCCGGCGACGCGGCGGCCGCCCGCGCCGTGATCGAGCGCGACGATCAGATCGATCAACTTTATAACCGCATCTTCCGCGATCTGATCGAGATGATGGTCAGCAACCCGACGACCACAACGCGCGCCGCGCGCCTTCTTTTCGTTACCAAACACATCGAGCGCATCGGCGATTACGTCACAGACATTTGCGAACTTACGGTTTACATGACCGAAGCCGCTTTTATCAAACACAGCAACTAAGCAAAGTAGGAAGGCGGAAGGATGAAGGCGGAAGTAAAGCCAGAAGCTTTGATTTCAAACAACAAATATAAATTGTTCACGCCGCAAGGCGTGCCAGCACTTCATCTTTCCGCCTTCCTACTTCCTACTTTAATTCTATGAAGCCTGTTCTGATTATCGAAGACGACCCGGACATCGCCGAGGGCGTGCGCTATAACTTGGAGCGTGAAGGTCTGAAGGCGCGCGTGGCACTGACGGGCGAGCAGGGTTTGCAGGCAGCGCTCGACACGCGTAATCCTCCGGCGCTAATCATTCTCGATCTGATGTTGCCGGGCATGAGCGGCACGGAATTATGTCGCCGCCTTCGCCGCGAACCTTCTACGCGCCGCGTGCCGATCATCATGCTCACGGCGCGCACGTCGGAAACCGAACGCGTCGCCGGACTCGAACTCGGCGCGGACGATTACATCACCAAACCGTTTTCGGTGCGTGAACTCATCGCGCGTGTGCGTGCCGTCTTGCGTCGCGCCGATGAATCTGTCGAGCAACGCTACGAGGACGAGCGCATGACGATTGATTTCAGCGACATGCGCGTGGTGTGCGACGGTGAGCAAATCAAACTCACGCGTAAGGAGTTCAATCTGCTCGCTGCGCTTGCGCGCAATGCCGGGCGCATTGCCACGCGCCAGAACCTCCTCGATAACGTTTGGGGTTATGAATACTACGGCGATTCGCGCACGCTCGACGTTCACATTCGCCGCCTCCGTCAAAAACTCGATCAGTGCGGCGATTCGATTGAGACGGTCGTCGGTGTCGGCTACCGCTTCATCGGAAGCTCAAAACAGAACGCGCAGGTGGCAGAAGTTGAATAACAATGCTCGTGTGTTGTGAGCGGTGAATCGTAGGTGAAAGTTGCTTTCCTTTTGCTCGCGCGCTAATGATTGATCGTTGCTGTTTGTCGCCCATCATTTCCGTTTATGTCTCTTCGCTTTCTGCTCGTTCTCATCTTTGTTGCTGCCCTCCTCGTCCTATCCGCACTGCTCACTCTTTATTTTCACAATCCGGTCGCGGCTGCGTCACTTGTGATCGCCGCAATGGTTGGCGCAGCTTTAGCGCGTCTCCCGTTTTCCGCAAAAACTTTCGACGCGCCAAAATCCGCGCCGCTTAACGAAAGTGACACGCCAACAATCAAAAAAGAACTTCCCGATGTTCCCGCCAGCGCGCTTTTGGAAGCGACGATGGAGAGTATGCGCGAAGGCGTGCTGGTCGTTGACGGGGCGATGCGCATTGTGGCGGCGAACCGCACGGCACACGACATTTTCGGCGCGGTTGAAGAAAGACAGGAGCCGCGCCGTTTAAGCGATCTAACGCGCCACCCGCCCGTCTATGCCGCTTTTCAGACGGCGCTCGAAGCGGGCGAACGCTCTGAAACGAAAGTTGAAATCCACGTTTCTACCACCGGCGCGGGCGAACGGCGCGTGTTCGATTTGCGCGTTGCGCCGCTGATGCCGGTTGCTCCGGGCGGCAAGCACGGCGCTATCGGCGTGTTTTTCGACATCACGCGGCTCGAACGCCTCGAACGCGTCCGCCAAGAGTTTCTCTCAAACGTTTCGCACGAACTTCGCACGCCCTTAACCGCGATTCTCACCTTTGTCGAAACGCTCGAAGCGGGCGCGGTGGACGACGCGGAGAACAATCGCCGTTTTCTCTCCGTTATTCGTCGCAACGCCGCGCGGATGCACAACCTGATTGATGACATCCTTGAACTTTCCGCCATTGAGGCTGGGACGGTTTCGGTCGAGCCGACGTGCGTGCGCCTTCAATCTTTAACGAATGATTGTCTGACCGCGCTCGCCGCGCGCGCGACCGAACGTCGCATCGAGCTTCGCAATGAAGTTGATGCAAACGTATATGTTTATGCAGATGCGCGCCGCCTCGAACAGATGCTCACCAATCTCGTTGATAACGCGATTAAGTTTAATTGTGACCAAGGCGCAGTTACGATTCGCCATGAGAGCACAGAAGCGCGCGACCAAATCATTATCACCGACACGGGCGAAGGTATTGCGCCCGAACACCTGCCGCGCATCTTTGAACGTTTCTATCGCGTTGATCGCGCACGTTCGCGCTCTCTCGGCGGAACAGGTCTCGGCTTAGCCATCGTCAAACACCTCGCCCGTGCACACAACGGCGAAACAACAGTTCGCTCCGCGCCCGGAGAAGGCTCAACTTTCACGATTGAACTGCCGAAGAAAGCGACAAGCGCGAAGTGACGGCTAATAAAAAGTAAACTTCTTTTTGTTCAGCATATACCCCTTATCGCTCTTCGCTGTTTTTATAAAGCTTGACGCTTACCTTAACGCCTTGTTACACTTTCATGAGAATTTAATCAATCTCAGACGCTTTCTCACACGTTAGCGTCTCCACCGTATCCAAGGGGTAATGTCAAAAGCAGCGGCGCGTGCGGCGCACTTTTAGTTTTTTGCAATCACAGGAGGTGTGCAGTGGGTTTTAAAGTCGGACAAAAAATTGTTTACCCCAATCACGGTATCGGAACGGTCGAACAGATCGAACAGAAACAGATCGGCGCATCATCAATTCCCTTCTACACGCTCCGGCTTGCAGCCACAAATTCAGTCGTGCTTGTACCCGTCGCCAACGCTTCCGAAGTCGGGCTTCGCTCGCCGATCTCATCGGCTGAATGCGAAATGCTGTTAAAGAGTTTGGGCGACGACTTCGTCACGCCTTCACAAGATTGGAAAGATCGCTTTAAAGAATTTTCCGACAAGATGCGCACGGGCGACATCTTTGAAGTCTCCGACGTGCTCAAAAACCTCACTTACCTCAGCCACCTCAAGCCGCTCAGTTTCCGCGAACAACGAATGCTCGAACGCGCCCGCTACCTCGTCGTCTCGGAACTCGCCGCCGTCTGCCGCCAACCTGATTGCCACATTGAACCCCGCATCGAGCAAGCCCTTGCGCGCGCCTGCGCCAAGCACGAACGTCAACCCGCGATGCGCTCGCGCGCCGTCGGCGCAACGACCGTACATTAACAATCAGCTTCTCCGAAGCTTCGCTTTCCCTGTAAACTGCTGCGCAAGCAATACGTTGTGCTCTGCCCGTGTCTCTTAAAGAGGCTCGCCTCCGCTCGTCAAAAACGAGAATTTTTTGTTTGCACGCTAACATCTTCTCCCTCGTCTGCGTCTTAATCAACGAACGCCGGAAAGCCGAACGGATGAAGCAGAAATAACTTCAGCCGCAGCAACCTTCAAAAGCGCGTTTAAGCGAACTTTCAACTTCCATCGTATTGGCAATGAGAATTAAACAACGCATGGGGTTTGCCGATGACCAAGCTTGAAGCTGCCCGCAGCAGCCTGTTCTTGGTCGTCGGAAGAACCCAATCGCCAGAAGAATCTACGGCAACCGAAATTTCCTCTGACGCTCCGCTTGTCGTGGCGGCGCAAAGCGGCGACCGTGAAGCCTTCGCGCAACTTCACAGCTCCTATGCGCCAATAGTGCACGGCGTGCTCTTAGCGCGCGCGCCGCGTAACGAGGTGGACGATCTCGTGCAAGATGTTTTTCTGCAAGCTTTCAGAAAACTTCATACCTTGCGCGACGCAAACACTTTCGGCGCGTGGCTCGCAACTATTGCGCGCAACCGCGCGGTTGACTTTCACCGTCGCGCTCGCGCCGACGAAGAATTGTCGGAAGAGAATGCTGTGAGAAGCGCGGATGAAGCGAAGGCGGAGGAGATTTTGGGCGTCATTCGACGATTGCCGGAAGCTTACCGCGAAACGCTCGTCCTGCGCCTCGTCGAAGGATTGACAGGCGCAGAGATCGCGGCGCGCACGAACCTGACGCCTGCCTCCGTGCGCGTCAATCTTCATCGCGGCATGAAGCTGCTGCGTGAGCAGCTCGGAGGGAGTGGAGTATGAGCGATTATCTGTGGAACAAAACGGGCGAAGTTGATTCGGAGATCGAGCGCCTCGAAGAAGCGCTCCGCCCGCTTCGCTATCAACCTCAAGTCCTCGAATTACCCGCGCACGCGAAGCCCGAACGACCACGCACTACATTTTATTTTCCGCTTGTGGCGGCGGCGATTCTCGCCATTATCGCGCTCGCCGGAATGTGGGCGCGTCTTATTCACACGGACTCTCATAAAAATCAACCGCAGGCGGTAGGCAATCTCCCTTCACCGGATGTTCGCGCGCCGCAAGAATCTAACCCGAACGTACAGCAAGCAACTGTCACGCAAACGGACGCGCCTATCGCGCCACAAAATACTAATTCGTCGCTTTATTATTACCAGCAAAGCAAAGCTGCGCGCCACGCTTCGCCACGAACCCACCGCGAATCGCTCGCCCTTCGCGTCAAGAACGAAAACAGGAAGCAGCAAACTTTCGTCGCAAGCGATGAGCAGCAAGCACGCCTCCGAGAGAAGCGTGAGGGCGAACTTGCCAAAGATCGTTTGATGTTTGCGCTCAACATCACGAGTCGCAAACTCAACATCGCTCAAAGAAAAGTGGCGGCGACCACGAGCCATTTGCCCGGCGTTAATGAAGAGAACAGGTAAATCAAAATGATTCAACTACGCACCAAAATCTTCCCCTCAGCTTCGCTGAAGACGCTCTACCTTCAGTCGCTGCTAACCGTCTTCTTCGTCACCTTGTCTGCTACTGCCCAGACGAACGACAACGCGAGGTTGCAGATGGTTGCGCTCGACCATCTCGCGCCGCGCGCCGCCGAAGTCGTTGATATTCAGATTGATGAGCGGTTGCTGCA
Organism: Pyrinomonadaceae bacterium; assembly: GCA_013695245.1. GTDB lineage: Bacteria > Acidobacteriota > Blastocatellia > Pyrinomonadales > Pyrinomonadaceae > JACCYN01. Next base: position 10,054 of record JACDAW010000397.1, read on the forward strand.
AGTAGCGACGAAATATCTTTCGGGCAGCGAGCCGGATGAAGCGAGAGTTCGTGAACTCGTCGCCGGATTGAAAGGCATCTACGTCAAAAGTTTTGAGTTCGGCGAAGAAGGCGTTTACACGGAAGCCGACCTCAACTCGGTGCGCGCGCAGCTGCGTGCGCCCGGTTGGTCGCGGATTATCGAGGTGCGAAGCCGACGCGAAGAAGAGAACGTTGAGATTTACGTTCGCACCGGAGCGGAAGGGATCACGGGGCTGACCGTCATTAGCTTTGCGCCAAGAGAACTGACTGTCATCAACATTCTCGGTGCTATTGATCTCGACAAGCTCAGCCGTTTGCAAGGACAGTTCGGCATCCCGCAGCTTGAACTCGAACGCGGCGGCCGCGCGGCGAAACCGCCAAGCCGAAAGAATTGAGCGACGTATGACGAAGCAACATCAAGCTTACATGCTTCTATTAGTCGCTATGTTGATATGCGCTGTAACGCGGCTTCCGGTGCGCGGCAACAATACCAACGGAAGCGGCGGGAGTAGCGACGATGGTTTCAACACAATCGTCAAACTTATGGAGACGCAGTTTCACACGAAGCGCAAACGCTCGCGCTTGATGGGATTGGCGAAGCTGGGCGTCCGCATCGCGCGCCCGCGCGACGTGCGCAATTTCAAGTTAGCGATTTTTGAGGAAGCGGATTTCAGCACAAGCGATTTCGGAACGCCATTGCGCGCTGCGCTCAAAGCGGAATGGCGACCGCTCGCGCAAGTTCGCGCGCGCGAGGGCGCGGAGCAAACTTACACTTATCTCAAAGAAGACGGGAAGAACTTCAAAATTCTGATCGTCAACATCGAACCGCGAGAAGCGACGGTGCTTGAAGTCGAGATTCCGCCGGAGAGGTTATTCGAGTGGCTGCAAAACCCACAGAAGGAAAGTCAATCTTTGACGGATGAATCAGGGGACGAATCAAAGTAGCCTCCCGCTCATCGCGCATCATGTGAAGGCCGTCTGCTGTGATGTTCTCGATCTTGGAAACGAAGGAAAATGATTAAAAGAACTTTTTTCTTATGCCTGCTATCGCTCGCATTGTTTGGCGGCGCGGTCGCCGCGCAAGAGCTTGCGGCGGAAGAGACGGTGCGCGTCGAAACGCGCGTCGTCTTTATTGATACGCTCGTGCAAGATAAAAGAACGCGCACACCAATCATCGATCTCACGCGCGAGAGTTTCGAGGTATTAGACAACGGGCGACCACGCTCTCTCACCTACTTTAGCCACGGAGGAAGCGCCCGCAAGCGTCCGCTCGCGCTTGTGCTTTCTCTCGATCTCTGGACGAGCGCGATACTTTATCTGGAGCGGCCGGAGATCGTGGAAAGCATCATCTCTGCGCTTCAACAGTTGCCGCCGGAAGATGAAATTTCGGTCGTGCAAACATGGCTTGAGCCGACGACGCCCGCTTATCCATCACAACTCGCCTTTCGACTCGAATCAAAAACAATCGAAGGCTTCACGCACGACCGCGCCAAGATTTATGCCGCCTTAAGAAGCGTGCAGCGATTCGCCCGCGAAAATTTGCCGCACGTAAAGATGCTTTTTTCGTTTAAGGATTTGTTCAAAGCCGGAGCAAGAGCAGGTTTAGGCAACATCGATCCGAACTCGCCCGACCCGCCGCTCATCATCACGCCCGCGCCCGGCTTTGAAGACATCATCGAACGCGCCCCCATAGTTGTCGCGCGTGAGCGCGCAAACTCGCAAGTCGTCATCGCGGATTTCACAGACGATCTGGAATCAAATTACTTAAACCGAAGCGCGGAGATGGCGAGGAAGCTGATCGGCGCGGGCGTCGTCGTCAACGGACTCGTCGTCGAAAGAAATCTATTCGGCAAAACCATCAGCGCGCTCGGAGAGTTGCTCTCACCCGCGCTCGGACAACGCTTCCACACGACGAGCTATTACAGCAAGCAGACGGGCGGGGAGACTGTAACGATCAGCAGTCCTGGAGAGTTTAACGCAGCCGTCAAACGCATCATCGGCAATCTCGCAGCGCGCTACAGTCTCGGCTTCACTATCGGCGCGGACGAAAAAGATGATGGGCGGATGCGCCGCTTGGAAGTGCGCGTCAAAGCGCGCGACGCGCGCGGGAAGAATCGCAAGATCATCGTCAGCGCGCGGCGCGGTTATTACTTATCGGAACAGATGCGAACCGCGCCGTGAACGGAACTTTCGACAATGTTCGGAGACGACGTTTATAAGAGAGCGAACACTATTGGGGAGAAAACTAAAGATGATGAAGAAATCGCTTTTATTCGGCTGGATATTGGTGGCGTTGTTGTGTGCGGTCGTTCCCGCGACGGCGCAAGATAATTCCGAAGAGACGGTGCGCATTTCGACGCGCGTGGTCTTTATAGATGCGCTCGTGCAGGATAAGCAGACGGGCGAACCCGTCAGGAATCTCACGGCGGAAGATTTTGAAGTTTTAGACGAAGGCAAACCGCGCACGCTCACTTACTTCAGCCGCGAGGCGGACGCGCGCCGCCGACCGCTCGCGCTGCTGCTTTTGCTTGACCTAGAGGATTTCGGCGCGGGCAAGTACCTGCAACAACCCGGCGTTATTAAATCATTAACAGAAACCCTCACGAAGCTGCGACCGGAAGATGAGGTGGCAATCGTCGGAGACTTTTTTGGTTTGGAATCCGAAATGCTTTCTGGGTTCACGCGCGACCGAATGCAGACGGCTGCCGCGCTCGCTAAAGTTCCCGATCTCGTCGCGCGCGGCTACGGCACGCAGAAGAACGAAGATGAAAAGAAGAACGAGAATCTACACGTTGCTCTCGAACAAGTTGCGCGCACGGCGAGCGCCGCGCGCCCGAACTCGCAAGTGGTTATCGTGCACATCACCGATGCGCAGATTCTCATCTTTAACAAAGATCGCAGCCGGATCGCTTCTAACCTCAATCGCAGTGGCGCAACCTACAACGCGATCACGAGCGAAACCGAAAAGATGTTTCGCGTCATGGCTTCGATCTTCAAGCCGGTGGCGATCTTGGCGCGCGCGAGTTTCACAGGCAGCGCAGGCTACTTGGCGCGACGCACCGGCGGAGAAGCCTTGCGCGTGTCCGATCCGCGCAATTACGCGACAACACTCGAAAACATCATCAACAAACTTTCGGCGCGTTACAGCCTCGGCTTCACGCTCGACGAACGAGAACGAGCCGACGGACAAATGCGCCGTCTAGAAGTGCGCCTGCGTCGTGCGGCGCGCGACCGCCTCGGTAAAGCTCGTAAGCTCACGATCAGCGCACGCGACGGCTACTTCGTGCCGGAGTACGCAGCCGCACGCGCGAACAAATAACTTCTCTCACAGGTAATGGGAGCGGCGCTCGTCCGTGTCTCGCGCTCTTACCTTTAACAAACTGTTCTTAAAAACAATAAATCAACCGAAAGGATTCACCTTGATGCAAAAGATATTGCTCGCAATTCTCTTTGTGGCCTGCAGCGCGCCCTTAGCATTAGCGCAAGAGGAGTCATCGCGCGCCGAGTTCTTTATCGGCTATTCAAACTTACAAGCCGAATCGAGCTTTGACAACGATGATATTGGCGACGACGATTTTTTCAATGAAATAACCGACAACCGCACTGGACTCAACGGCGTCAACGCCTCAATCACCGGCTATTTTACTCGCCGCGTCGGGTTGACCGGAGATTTCTCTTACCACACGAAAAGCGAATCGGAAAGCTTTAGCGGTATTGATCTTGTGCCTTCACCTCCGGGTTCGCCCGTGCCGAATGGAACTGTCAACGTCCGCACCAATCTCTTTAACTTCCTCGCAGGCCCGCAAGTTAAATTCACCAACTCAAGCCGCGTTGAACCGTTCGTGCGCGCCCTTGCGGGTGTCGCGCATACCAGAGCGCGCGTTAGAACATCAGGCTTTGGTGGCGGCTTCGACACCGAATTCTCTGACAACAGCACCGACTTCGCGCTCGGCTTAGGCGGCGGGCTTGACGTTCGCCTAACTGATCGCATCTCCATCCGCGCCTTCCAAGTTGACTACAACCCCGTTTTTCTCAGAAGCCGCGACGTTGACGTGTTCGGCGCTACGGAAAGATTTGACGGAAGAAGGCTGGATAACATCCGCTTCTCCTTCGGCATCGTCTTTAGATAAATTCAGCGTTAGTCAATGCTCATTTGCAGTGACGAAAACCGCCGGGTGCGCATAGCTTCGGGCGGTTTTCATCGTATCATCTCAAAAATCATTTTTATACACTGAACCACAACTACCGTCGCAGCGTTTAACCACCTATTACGCTTCACGCAATCTTACTTTGACTGAAAGCCCGTGAATGTGAGATAGACTTTGACTGTTCCAATGTAGATTAAGAGAAGCGGAGTTTAGCAAACACTTTTATGAGCATGATCGAAGCCATTCGCGCGCGTGAGATTTTGGATTCGCGCGGCAACCCGACGGTCGAGGCGGAGGTTTATCTTGAGAGCGGCCGTATGGGACGCGCCGCCGTGCCTTCGGGCGCATCAACCGGCGAGCACGAAGCCGTTGAATTGCGCGACGACGATCAGTCGCGCTACGCGGGCAAAGGCGTAATGAAGGCGGTTGAAAACATCAACGAAACTATCGCGCCTGAGATCGAAGGCTTCGACGCGCTCGATCAAGCCGAAATAGATTCCGCGTTAATCGCTTTAGACGGCACGAAGAACAAACGAACGCTCGGCGCAAACGCGATGCTCGCCGTCTCTTTAGCCACGGCCCGCGCCGCCGCGAGTTTTCTTGAGATTCCGCTCTACCGCTATCTCGGCGGCGCAAACGCGCGCACTTTACCTGTGCCCTTAATGAACATTTTAAACGGCGGCGCACACGCCGATAACAACGTTGACTTTCAAGAGTTCATGGTCGCGCCCGTCGGTGCGTCAACTTTCCGTGATGCCCTGCGCGCCGGAGTGGAAATTTTCCACGCGCTCAAGAGCGTTCTAAAGAAACGCAATCTTGCGACGAGCGTTGGCGACGAAGGCGGCTTCGCGCCCAACCTTCGCTCAAATGAAGAAGCGATTGAAACTATTCTCGAAGCGATAGGAAACGCGGGCTACACGGCGGGCACGGACATCATGCTCGCGCTCGATCCGGCCGCAAGCGAATTTTATAAAGAAGGTTCATACGTTTTCAAAAAATCAGATAACCGCAAACTCTCAAGCGATGAGATGGTCGCTTTCTGGAAAAATTGGGCGGAACAGTATCCGATTATCTCTATCGAAGACGGCATGGCTGAAAACGATTGGGCGGGTTGGGAGAGATTAACCGACGAGCTTGGGGACAGTATCCAACTCGTTGGCGATGATCTCTTCGTCACCAACACGGAGTTTTTGCAAAGAGGAATTGACGAAGGTTGCGCCAACTCGATTCTCATCAAGGTCAATCAGATCGGCACGCTCACCGAAACTTTAGATGCCATCGAACTCGCCAAGACGAACAACTTGACGGCGATCATCTCGCATCGCTCCGGCGAAACAGAAGATACGTTTATCGCCGACTTAGCCGTTGCCACAAACGCCGGACAGATCAAAACCGGCAGTGCCTCGCGCACCGACCGCACCGCGAAATACAACCAACTCCTTCGCATCGAAGAAGACTTGCGCGGCGCGGCTCGTTACTTAGGACGCGCCGCGTTTTATCAATTGTCGTAGAAGGAAACTTAAATTATGAGCGTAATCGATCTTGAAATGTCCTAATGATTTTTGAAGGAGCAAATTGTTTTGACTACTACGCGCACACCGCTCGCGCTTGTGATCTTAGACGGCTGGGGCTACCGCGAAGAACGTGAAGGCAACGCGATTCGTTTAGCCGACACGCCTTTCTACGATGAGGTTGTTGAAAAGTATTCGCAGACGCTTCTCGATGCTTCAGGCGCGCGCGTCGGTTTGCCGCGCGGCGTGATGGGTAACTCTGAAGTCGGACATTTAAACATCGGTTCGGGACGCGTGATTCGCACCGACTTGGGACGCATTGACTATGCGATTGAATCCGGCGAGTTGTTTCAAAATGAGAATCTGACAAACGCAATGGACACCGCGAAGCGCAATAATCGCGCTCTGCACTTCATCGGCTTGCTATCCGACGGCATGGTGCATTCATCGCAAGAACACCTCTATGCTCTGCTTAGGATGGCGAAAGAACGCGGGCTTCATCGTGTCTATATTCACTGCTTCACGGACGGGCGCGACACGCCGCCGATGTCGGCTTACGGCTACATGGAAGCTCTGCAAGTGAAATGCGCCGAGATCGCTTGCGGGCGCATCGCGTCAATCGTCGGGCGTTTCTATGCAATGGATCGCGACCACCGTTGGGAGCGCACGAAGTTGGCTTATGATGCGATGGTGAATGCCGAAGGCGAGCGCGCGGCCGACCCCGTCGAAGCGATCAAACACTCTTACGAGCGCAGCGTGACGGATGAATTTATCGCTCCCATCGTGCTGCTCAACGAAACGGGCGAACCCGTCGCAACGATCAAAGAGAGCGATGTTGTGATCAATTTTAATTACCGCTCCGACCGCGCGCGCCAGATCACACGCGCCCTCGCCATCGCAGACTTCGACGGTTTTCCGACGCCCGCGCGCCCGCATGTTCATTACGTTTGCCTCACGCAATACGATAAAACTTTTCCGCTTCCAATTGTTTTCACGCCCTTGCAGCATCACAACATTCTCGCTGATGTTTTCGCGCGCGACGGGCTAAACAATTTTCGTCTCGCGGAGACGGAGAAGTATGCGCACGTTACCTATTTTTTTAACGGCGGCGCGGAGAAAGAGTTCCGTTGCGAACGTCGTCTGCTCGTGCCTTCGCAGAAGGTGGCGACCTACGATCTTGCGCCGGAGATGAGCGCGTTCCAAATCACGGATAAATTTTTGCGCGCGATGGATGAAGGCGAGACGGATGTTTACATCGTCAACTTCGCCAATGCCGATATGGTCGGGCATTCCGGCAATCTCGCCAAAACAATTGAAGCCGTGCAGTTCGTTGACACCTGTCTCGGCTGGATTCTGAAGCGCATGAAACAAGCGCGCGGCACGCTGCTCTTAACGGCCGATCACGGCAACGCCGAGATGATGATCGATCCCCAGACAGGCAGCCCGCACACGGCGCACACCACCAACCTCGTCCCCTTTCATTTGATCAACGAAGGGATGCGCGACATCAGCTTGCGCGAAGGCGGCGCGCTCGAAGACATCGCGCCAACTATTTTAGGCTTGCTCGGAGCCGATAAACCTGAAGAGATGACCGGACGCGATTTGCGTGAAGTGTGATTTAAATTCTTCATGAGCCGCGCCGGAATGGACTTGCGTGAGTTCGGGCGCGCGGCGTATCGTTAGCTCATTATGTCTGCCACACTTTGCGACAACTGCGGCGCTCCGCTTCTCGCCGAAGCGAGATTTTGTCGTCAATGCGGAAAGCCTCAAGCGTCATCGGCGATTGATCAAGCGCGGCTCGAAGCTCCGACGCAAACACTCGGCGCACGCGAAGCCTTCGCCTCTCCCACCGAACAGTGGCATTCATCGCCGACCACGCCTGCGTATCTCGCGCCGCAAAGCACGATGCCACCGGAAGCCGCGCCGGTCACGCAACATTTTCAGCCGCCCCGTAAGAAAAGCAGGTTTTCACTTATATTGTTGGTCACGATATTTTTACTTCTTTTAACTTCGATTCTCGCCGTCGGCTTCGTCGTTGATCGCGTGCTCCGACGCCCGACTGTCATCGTCAAGCACACGGAGAGTCCCGGCAAACCGCCCGCTCCGGACTCGAACGGCGGGAACATCGCAATCGATCAATCACTCATCTACCCCGGAG
>JACDAW010000476.1 GCA_013695245.1 Pyrinomonadaceae bacterium
GCTCAAATAAAGTGAATAACCGAGATTGTTAAGCGTCTCGACATCCTCAGGCGCGGCGTCAAGCGCGTGCAAATAGGAATCTTTCGCGCGCTCGCTTAAACCTTTGCGGTCGTAAGCGACGCCGAGCAAGTTGTGCGCTTCCTTCAAACGCGGATCGAGTGACGCGGCGCGAGAGAGTTCTCTGATTGCTTGGTTCAAGCGATCCTTGGCGAGCAACTCACGGCCGCGTTCGAGATGATCGCGCGCCGTACCGTTGCTTGAAACATCCGCCGTTTCATCTTCACGCGAACGCTCATCTTCCACGCGCGCCACGCCCGTGCTCTCGAATCGCGCCACGTCGCGTTCGTTCAGACGCTCAAGTTTCCCTCCCTTTTTCCCGCCGCCGAAGATTCTTCCGATGGCGCGGAACGGCGATTTAAGGGCGCGTGCGAAACGATTGCCGCGCTTCCCTCCCTTTTCCGTGCCCGTCTCTGAGCCGCTTGCGGCGACGATGTTGGCCGCGTCGTCGCCGTCCAACTCGTTCGTCTCTGCGCTGTGGAAAAGTGCGACTGTTGCAGCGAGAAGAAACGCGGTCAGGCAAGAGATTATCTTTGTGCGTGTGCGCATGAGAATTTACTCCTTGTTACATTTTGGCGAACGTATCGATCAGGTTAATCATGGCGGGGCCGAGAATAACGATGAACAATGTCGGGAAGAGGAAAAGAGCAAGCGGGAGCAGAAGCTTAACGGCCGCTTTTTGCGCCGCTTGTTCCGCGCGCTGCCGACGCTTTGTGCGCAGCGAGTCAGAATAGATGCGCACGGCGCGGGCAATCGAAGTTCCGAAGCGGTCGGCTTGAATCAGCATCGCCACGAGGCTTTGCAGATCGTCAACGCCCGTGCGCTCTGCCAAGTTGCGCAACGCCTCGTCGCGCTCGCGCCCGACGCGGATTTCAAGATTGGTGAGTTCAAATTCTTCGCTGATCTCCGGGTGCGCGTCTCTCATCTCTTCGCCGACGCGCACAAGTGCGGCGTTTAAACCTAAGCCCGCTTCAATCGAGACGACCATCAGATCGAGCGCGTCAGCCAATCCCCAGCGCACGCGCTGCTGCCGACCCTTGATCAGTTTCCGCAGGACGTAGCGCGGCAGCGCAAAGCCAACGACAAATGCGCTCATCAACCACAGGAACGCGCTGCTAAAGGGACGCGCGAGCATAATGCAACCGAGCGCGACGACTGCCGGGAAAGTGAACAGCGCGACGAGTTGGATCGCGCGGTAAATAATTGGCGCGGCGGGCGAATGATAGCCCGCTTGCATAAGTTGCTTTTGCAACTTATGCGCTTCGGCGGCCGACGGCGGCGCAAGACGGCTGAACGGCTTCGCCATGCGTTCGGCAACGCCCGCCATCGGGTTACTTTCAATCCTGCCTGCGCTCGCCGTGGCTGTTGCGCCGCGCGTTTCGCCCAACTGCTTAAGGCGCTCGGTCGCCGCGCTCGACGGGCGGTACAGCAACCAGTAGATGCTCATCACTCCGAAAGTGATGGCGGCGAAAGTTGAAATTGCGACGATGAAAATCATAATAGTTACCGTGAAGTCAGGAGTCAGAATTTCAGAAGTCGGAATGAAGAATCGCTTTTATTCTGACTCTTTCTTGTCATATCTTAATTTTCAAAATCTTGCGGATGATTAACATACCCATCGTTTGCATTAACAGTGCAGCGAAGATGAGTTTGTGACCGCGCGGATCAGTCCAGAGCACGCTCATGTATTCCGGGTTCATGATTGTCACGGCGATGGCGACGAAGATCGGCAATCCGCACAGAATCCACGCCGACATACGCGAGCTTGTAGTCAACGTTTTCAGATCGCCCATGATGCGGAATCGTTCGCGGATCGTTTGCGCGACCTTCTCTAAAATTTCGGCTAGGTTGCCGCCCGTCTCTCTCTGAATCATGATCGCCGTGATGCACATGCGCAAGTCGAGCAGAGGAATCCGCGCGGCCAAGTTGTCGAGCGCGAGTTTGACAGAGAGGCCGAGGTTCTGCTCTTCGTAAGTTTTGCGAAACTCTCCGGCGATAGGGTCGGGCATCTCGTTGGCGATCATCTGTAAGCTCTCTGAGAAAGCGTGACCGGCGGAGAGTGCGCGACTCATCAGTTCGAGGGCGTCAGGTAGTTGTTCCAAGAATTTATCGAGTCTCTGTTTTCGCTTCCACCAGACGTGAACGACTGGCAACGTGGCGGCCGCGCATCCGGCGAGGATCGTCAACATCCACGAAAGCGAAACTACTGAGACGGCCATCGCCGCCAGCATTCCCGCCATCACCGAAAACATCAACAAGCGCAGCACGGTGATGTCGAGGTCGGCTTGCTCGATCATGCGCCGCAGGCGCGAGGCAAGTCCAAGCTGCAACAGCACGCGATTCAACATCGGAATCTCGCTTAGCAGTTCTTCGCGCGCGAGTTGCACTTCCGCGTCGGTTGAATTCGCAGAGAATAGTAAGGTGTCTGCAAGACGCTGTTTCAAGCGTGCGCGGCGAGCTTCAGACTTTCCGGTCGAAAGCAGATATACGCCGAGCGTCAGAAACAGGCAGAAGAGAAAAACGAAAAACGGAACCATCCTTAAACCTCCTCGAAGAAGACGCGCGGCAATTGCATTCCATAAACCTTGAGCCGCTCGGCGAAGCGCGGGCGCACGCCCGTCGGTTTGAAGCGGCCGATAACTTTGCCGTCTTTGTCCATGCCTTTGCGCTCGAACTGGAAAATCTCCTGCATTGTGATCGTCTCGCCTTCCATGCCCGTCACTTCTGAAATCGAAGTCACGCGGCGCGTGCCATCAGAGAGACGCGCGACTTGAATGACGAGGCTGATTGCCGACGTAATTTGTTGGCGCATTGCGCGGTCGGAGAGCTTCATACCCGTCATCTGGATCATCGTCTCCAATCGGGTTAAGGCGTCGCGCGGCGTGTTGGCGTGGACGGTCGTTAAACTCCCATCGTGACCCGTGTTCATCGCCTGTAGCATGTCAATTGATTCGCCGCCGCGCACCTCGCCGATCACGATGCGGTCGGGACGCATTCGTAGCGCGTTTTTAACTAAATCGCGCTGCGTTATTTCGCCGCGCCCTTCGATATTTGGCGGGCGCGTCTCGAGGCGAACGACGTGCGGTTGTTGCAACTGCAACTCTGCCGAATCCTCGATTGTGACGATGCGCTGCTCTTCGGGGATGTAAGCCGAGAGCGCATTGAGAAGCGTTGTTTTACCTGCGCCCGTGCCACCGGAGATCAAGATGTTAAGGCGCGCGCGCACGCACATCTCAAACATATCGGCGATGTCTTTTGTCAGTGCCTCTTTTTCGATCAACTTCTCCATGCGCAGAGGCTCAGTGCCAAAGCGACGAATCGAAAGCACGGGGCCGTCTAAAGCGAGCGGCGGAATAATTGCATTAACGCGCGAACCGTCCGCGAGGCGCGCGTCAACCATCGGCGAAGCTTCGTCAATGCGACGTCCGACAGTTGAGACGATGCGCTCGATGACGCGCATGAGATGCTCGTCATCTTTGAACTTCACCTCGGTGCGCTCTAACTTGCCGCGGCGTTCGATAAAGACATTGTATGGTGAATTGACGAGGATGTCGGAGATGGTCGGGTCGGCGAGCAATGGCTCTAACGGCCCCAGACCGAAAAGTTCGTGGCGCACCTCGCCGACGAGCCGTTCGCGGTCGTTAGTGGAGAGCGGCGCGATCTCGCTAGCGAGCAACTCTTCGGCGAGGCGCGCCACTTCCGCGTGGACTTGCTCAGGCGAAAGCTGGTTGAGCTTCGTCAAATCCATGCGGTTGATGATCGCGCGATGAAGGCGCGCCTTCATCTCTTGAAAGAGTTGGTGACTGGAGGCGGCTGAGTCTTCGCCCGCACGGTTGAGTATCACTCCGGCGGATTGAGTCTCTTTGATTAGTCTTTCGCGTAGTGCCATGTTTCTGTTCTTCTTACGATTTCAAATTTAAACTTCTGAAGTTAGCTTGACTCTGAAAGACACAGTTCACGCGCGGTCGAGTGTAGCTTGCAGATCAAAGTTCGCTTCTGCCTTCTGCGCCTTTTGTCTTTGAAAAAGCTTCATCCACGAACGTGGGCGCTCGTCGGGCGCCGTCGCCGGAAGAATGTTGTTTGCATTGTCGCCGCAAATGGCACGGGCGATGTGACGTATCTCTGCGGCCATTTTCGACGACGCATCAGAGGTGACGAGTGGTTGACCGAGGTTGATCGAATTAACGGCCGCGCGGTAATCACTTTGCACAAAGCCGACGACTTTTTCGCCTAAGAAACGTTCGACTTGTTGCAAGTCCAAATCGATCTGCTTGCTCCAGCGATTAACGACGACGCGAACTTTATGGCGCGGGTAGCCGAGGCGATCAAAAAGCGCGAGCGAACGCTGCGTGCTGCGGATCGCAGGTATATCTAAGGTTAAGACGAGAACGATGTCATCACATTGATCGAGCGCGGCGAGCGTAATGGCGTCGAAGGTGTGTTGCGGATCAATGACGACGTAAT
>JACDAW010000029.1 GCA_013695245.1 Pyrinomonadaceae bacterium
CTACGAGCGCATCTCACGCAGCGAACAAATTACTTTGATCGACGTGCGCGAGCCGGAAGAATTTGAGATTGCGCGCATCGAGGGGGCGCACCTGCTGCCGCTCAGTCGTTTTCACGACTGGTCGCACGCTTTAAATCCTGACGATGAGATCGTTGTGATGTGTCATCACGGAATCCGCAGCGCGCAAACCTGCTCTGTGCTGGCGCGCGTGGGATTTAAGAAGTTGTATAATCTCGCGGGCGGCATTGACGCTTGGTCGGTGGAGGTTGATGAAAAAGTGCCGCGTTATTAAGAACGCTTGTGCGTTAGCGTTGATGCGCGCAAAGCGCGTTCACTTTCCGAATCACAAAGGTTAAAGTTAAGGCAGGTAAAATTATGAATCCTCGTTCGACCGGATTGCTGGTGATTGTTGTAGGCGCGGCGGCGATCATCTTAGGGCTGCTGATCTACTCCGGCGCTCTCTCTTGGTTCGGACGCCTGCCCGGAGACATCAGGTATGAAAGCGAACGCACGCGAGTTTTTATTCCCATCACGTCAATGTTGCTTCTCTCGCTCGGCTTGAGTTTGGTTCTGTACCTTCTGCGGCGTTTCTTCTGATATGTAAGTTAAAATTGCGCGCAAACTAGAAGGGCATTCTCCGTTTCAGAGAGTGCCCTTTTGCTTACAATCATTCCTCAATTACTAACTTGCCTGCGCCGTCTGCGCCGCGGCGTCACGTGCGATCTGTTGCCCCAAGCTTCCGGCGTTGAAGTAAGCGCGAAAGCGTGTGATACGGCCATCTTCGATTTCAAGTAGGCTCACGCCATCGTATTCAACGGGTGCGCCGCCGACGGTCGTCCCCGTCGTTGTCCATTCGAGCGCGGCGCGTGTGTCTGTGATAATTCGATTGCGGAACTCAGAATGCACCTCGCCAAACGTATCGCGGTACTTTGTCCAAAACTCTCGCGCGCCGTCGCGGCCATGAAACTTCTCCGGCGAAACGATGTTTCCAACTTCGCAATTCTCCGCATAGACGCTTACGATCTTTTCCAGATCGCGGCTCTCTTCAAGCGCCCGCAAAGCTCCGATAAACTCCTCTGCCACCTGTGCCGACATGCTCTTTTCCTCCTTACCCTTGACTATTATCACCACAGATTTCGCAAACTGTTCACAGGTTTCATACGTTGCGAATACGAAAATTCGAGAGTTTCAACCTGAGCCGCTTGTCGCCGGTAAATTCGCTTCGACATAAGCGGCCGCGTGCGTGCGGATTCGCAGGTAAAGCGCCAGCAAGCAAGCAACGAAGGTGATCGCGGCGGCCGTCCAAAACGTTACGCGCAATGAATGGTCGTCAAGGTGGTGCGCGGCCGTTGCGCTGTAGATCAAAAACGATTGAATGACGGGGCCGACAAAGCGCGCAAGGCTTCCGAGGGATTGCAACATTCCAAGCGTTCCACCCTGCACGTCGGCGCCCACCGATTTTGAAGCGAGGCTTGTTAGAAGCGGCGCGGCGAGTTGATTGCCGATGGAGACGAATCCGCCAGCGAGGAGCAAGGCGACGAGTCCGCCGTGCGCCGGGCCGACGAGCGGGATCGCCACTAGCCCGGTCAACAACAAACCGAGGCCGCACACGATGAACGGCATCTCGCCGTAGCTGTGCACGAATCGTCGCACGATCAGAAGTTGCACACCGACGGCCAAAATGCCGATGAAGGTGAAGATGTAGCCGTTGTGCTGCGCATCAAACCCGAAGCGATACATTGTAAAGAGCGCGAAGCTTGAAGTCATCATTGAGAAGGCGACGATCAGCATGAAATAAACCGCGACGATCAATCCTAAACGAGTTCGCGCAAGCGCTCCCCACATCTCCGTCAATCCGAAACGCACGGCGGAGCGCGCCGGATGATTTTTGTCTAAAGATTCGGGGAGCGTGAAGTAGAGCAAGGTTGCGTTGAGAAACGCGAGCGCGGCGGCAAAGTAAAGTGGCACATTGATGCCCCACCGACTTAAGATGCCGCCAAGCGCAGGCCCGAAGATAAAGCCCATGCCAAAGGCCGCACCGATCATGCCCATGCCCTTCGCGCGCTCTTCCGGTTTCGTTACGTCAGCAATGTAAGCTTGCGCCGTCGAGATGTTGCCGCCCGTGATGCCGTCAAGAATGCGTCCGGCAAAAAGCATCCAGAGCGTTGTCGCCGCGCCCATAATGAGAAAGCCGACGCCCGTGCCGATAATGCTTAAGAACAACACGGGACGCCGCCCGTATTTATCCGAAAGGCGACCCAAGACGGGAGTGAAAAGAAATTGCATCAGCGAGTAGGAAGCGAACAGCAACCCGACCATGCTCGGACTGGCCGCAAAGCGTGAGTCCTGCACGTAAAACGGCAAGATCGGGATAACGATTCCAAATCCGACGAGATCAATAAAAACCGTGATGAAAATAACCAGCAGTGGAGAACGCTTCATTACAATTTTTGATTTTAGATTTGCGATCTTTCTTTGATTTAAATGCGCTCTTCAACCCTGAATTTATAATTCCAAATCTGAAACCGCAGATTCACAAACTACAAATCAAAAATCAGCAATCTAAAATTCTCTCTACCTTCTTCTTCCCCGCGACCTCATCAGCTTTTCGTCAACCGAAAGCCGCCCGCCGCCCGCGATCACAAGCGCCAGCGCAATGCAGAGCAGAGCGAATGCATACTCGAATCCTTTCGGCAGAAAGAACCCGCCGCCCCAAAGCACACCGATGATCGCCACCAGCATCACGGGCACGATCATCAATGCGCCGAGCCGCGTTAAGAATCCGAGCAACACCAAAACGCCGCCGATAAATTCCGAAAATGCCGCCGCGCCCATCCACAGCCACGCCGGACGCAAGCCGAGCGGCGGCGCTCCGGCCATAAATTCATTTAAACCCTTGCCGCCCCACACGCCGAAAACCTTCTGCGAACCATTCCCGATAAAGATGAGGCCGAGCGCGAGGCGCAAGGGTAAATTAATCCACGTCGGCGCGGTGGCGATTATTTGTTGAAACATTATTTGAGTGTCCCTTTCCCCTTGCCGCGAGCAATGCTTTCTGAAAATCTCTCGTTGGCAGCCGCCTGAAGTTGCTGGAGTCGTCCACGCGCAGAGCCGCGTTTGTAACAGTCTGTGACGATTCCTAAATTATTGTTCAAAACGTTTGCTTCTAAGTTTTTATCACAGCCTTCGCCCCGCGCGCTAATCGTTCGCCCGAAACGAGTCATCAAAATTTAATCAAAAAGATTAGCAAAACTGATTTTAACGTATCACTTATTCATGCGCTTCGCCGCGCCTTCAGCATAGTTGATAACGCGGTTGACGCCTATCAACTTTAAACTTATAAACACTTCGCTGCGCTGCACAAATGCGTTATTAGCAATTATCAAAACCTCCTCTTGCTGAATGAACACTCATTCAGTATGATGTGCGTCAGTTGACGCCGGTAACGTAAAGGAAAGAGGCTTCCCGTTATGATTCGCATTGAAAGCGCCGCTGTTCTCGGCGCGGGCACAATGGGCGCACAGATCGCCGCGCATCTCGCCAACGCCGGAATTCCCGTTTTGCTTTTAGACATCGCGCCACGCGAATTAAACGAAGAAGAACGAAAGCGCAACTTAACGCTCGAATCCAA
>JACDAW010000048.1 GCA_013695245.1 Pyrinomonadaceae bacterium
CTCTTTGACTAACCTCCGGGGATCAAGGTTCAACCCCAAGTCGTTGAGGGCGCGCGTCGCCGCTTGAAAGATTTCGCGTTGGTCTATCAGCCCCGGCAGAAGTTTAGGTTCACGACCGAGAAAGATATTTTCCCAGACCGACAAATGCGGGATGAGATTGAATTCCTGATAGATAGTGCTGATGACAAGCGTCTGCGCGTGTTTGGGATTTTTAATCTCCACTTCCGCATAGTCGAAGATGATTTGACCGGCACTCTTCTGATAAGCCCCGCTCAAGATTTTCATGAGCGTAGATTTGCCCGCGCCGTTCTCGCCGAGCAGGATATGCACCTCGCCACGCCGCAACTCGAAATCAACGTCGTCTAGCGCGACGACGCCGGGAAACGTCTTCCTGATATGACGCATTTCCAGAACGGGAGCATCTGCCATCCGGGTTGACCTTTTCGCTCAATCTAAGACTTGGTGAATGCCGCCATGCAGATTAAAACTTGCGCGACCATTGACTCTGCCATCGTTCGATGATGACTTTCTTCTCGGTGTAGAACTCGACGGCGTCGCGTCCCTGACTGTGCATGACGCCTAAGAAGCTGTCCTTCCACCCGCTGAAAGGAAAGTATGCCATCGGCGCGGCGACGCCGATGTTGATGCCGACGTTGCCCGCCTCCACCTCGTAGCGAAACTTGCGCGCCGCTGCGCCGCTCTGTGTGAAGATTGACGCCGCGTTGCCGTAGAGACTCTGCGACAGAATATCAAGTGCTTCATCTACCGTATCGGCGTGGACGAGGCTGAGCACGGGTCCGAAGATTTCGGTCTTCGACAGTTCGCCGCCCGGCGGAACATTTTCCAGCACCGTCGGCTTAATGAAATTTCCCTGCTCGTGGTTCGTAACTTTCGCGCCGCGACCGTCGAGCAACACGCTCGCTCCTTCGCTCTTTCCTCTGCCAATCAATTCTTCAATGCGCGTTTTACTTTCGCGTGTGATGACCGGACCCATCTGGCTGGCTTCATCAAGCCCGTAGCCGACATTGAGCGCACCGGCGCTCTCTGCAATTGCATCCCTGAACGTATTTCGCGCATCGCCGACCGTGATCGCCACGGAAACCGCGAGGCAACGCTGACCGGCGCAGCCGAACGCGCTATCGCTCACGATTCGCGTAGTTGTTTCCATGTCGGCATCAGGAAGAACAACGACATGGTTCTTGGCTCCGCCCTGACACTGCGCCCGCTTGCCGTTGGTAGCTGAGCGCGCGTAGATGTACTTCGCCACCGGCGTTGAGCCGACGAAACTTATCGCCCGCACCGTCGGGTGATCGAGCAGCGCGTCAACGGCGGGTTTCGCGCCGTTGACCAGACTCAAGACGCCGGGCGGCAAACTTAGCTGCTCGAATAACTCGAACACGCGCCGCATTGCAAGCGGCACTTTTTCAGAGGGCTTGACGATGAACGTGTTGCCGCACGCGATGCCGTAGGGAATGAACCAGAACGGCACCATAATCGGAAAGTTGAACGGCGTAATCGCGGCGACCACGCCCAGCGGCTGGCGAATCATCATCTCATCAACGCCTTTTGCGACATCTTCGAGATTGTAGCCTTGCATCAACGTCGGGATGCCACACGCCACTTCAACATTTTCAATCGCCCGCCGTATCTCCGCGCGCGCTTCCACGAGCGTCTTGCCGTTCTCTGTGGTGATGAGTCTTGCCAACTCCTCCTCATGGTCTTCAAGTAGCTGCTTGAGCTTGAACAGATATTGAATGCGATCTTGCGGAGGCGTGCGCCGCCATTCGGGGAAGGCGGCAGCGGCAGATTCAACGGCTTCCGCTACGTCCCGCTCTCCGTCGAGCGGCACCTGCGCCAGCGTCTCGCCGGTCGCCGGATTTATCACATCTGCAAACTCTTTGGCGGTAGAATTCTGCCACCGTCCATTGATGTAGTTAGGCAAGCGATTCGTCGTCATAACCATTTCCTCTTTCAATCCTGAGTAAGCGTGTTTGCGAATTCAATCGTGACTTTAGCGCCGTAGGAGCGTGATGTTTATAGCTTTGAGCAACCATATATCTTAAGCTCCGTAGGAGCGATATATGCTCCCTCTGCCGTGATATTTCGCTCCTACGGAGCTTGCTGAAGAGAACGAACGGCAAGCTATAAACATTCCGCACCTACGGCGCTAATTACCGAACACGCTCTAAGTAAGTTCACGATGGAAAACCTGTACAGTGATTAAGCACCGCTTAGAAAAAATTTCTCTCTCGCTTCACAGCCTTCTCGTAATCTTCGCGTGCCTGCTTAACCGATTCGATTTCCGAGACCTCCGCCACAGGCACATCCCACCAAGACTCGTAGCCGGGCACGCGCACCTCTTTGTCAACTTCCATCACGATGACGGTAGTTCGTTTCTCACCGCGCGCTTCTTCTAATGCTTGCTGTAAATCGTCGCGCGTCGCGGCGCTAATTACATGCGCGCCCAGACTTGCAGCATTGGCAGCGAAGTCAACTTCCAACCGCGCACCATCTAATTGCCCGCTCTCACTGCTTCGCGCTCTGTAATCGGTGCCGAAGCCGCCAGAACCTAATGACTTCGACAAGCCGCCGATGCTGCTGAAACCATAATTATTCAGCAGAATGATGTTTAATTTATAGCCCTCTTGCAGCGCCGTGACGATCTCGGTTGACATCATCAGGTAAGAGCCGTCGCCGACCAGCACATACACCTCACGCGCGGGGTCAGCCATCTTCACGCCAAGCCCACCGGCAATTTCGTAACCCATGCAGGAGTTGCCGTATTCGAGGTGATAGCCTTTCGGGTCGCGCGTGCGCCATAGTTTGTGTAAATCTCCCGGCAGACTTCCGGCGGCGCAGACCACTACATCTTCAGGCTTGGAAAAATTGTTGACGATCCCGATGACTTCGCTCTGGCTAATCGGCTGCTGACGAAGGTTGAATAAGCGCTCGACTTCCACCTTCCACTGCTCTTTGAAGTTGGCGATGCGCGACGCATACTCGTCGTTGACCTGATTGCCCTTCAATCCTTCTCGTAATTCATCGAGCGTGACGCGCGCATCGGCGACGAGCGGCAACGCGGCATGTTTGTGTGCGTCGAATTCAGCGACGTTGATGTTGATGAAGCGCACGCTCGCGTTTTGGAACGCGGTTTTAGATGCGGTCGTAAAATCACCGAGTCGTGTGCCGATGGCAATTATAAGATCAGCCTCGCGCGCGAGAATGTTAGCGCCGGGAGTGCCGGTTGCGCCGAGGGCTTCGAGGTTCTGCGGGTGATTCCACGGTAACGACCCTTTGCCCGCCATCGTCTCTCCGACCGGAATCCCCGTCTGTTCGACCATGCGCGCCAATGCTTCACATGCTTCGCTGTAGATGACGCCGCCGCCTGCGATGATGAAAGGCTTCTGCGCCGCGCGAATCCATTCTATGGCGCGTGCGAGGAGTGTGCGGTCAGCCAACGGGCGGGGGATGTGCCAGACGCGCCGCTCGAAAAGTTCCACCGGATAATCACACGCTTCCGCCTGCACGTCCTGCGGAAGCGCGAGCGTGACCGCGCCTGTCTCGGCGGGCGAGGTGAGCACGCGCATCGCCGCCATCAAAGCAAACGGCAGTTGATCCGGGCGGTTGATGCGATCCCAGAAGCGCGAGACCGGTTTGAAAGCGTCGTTAACCGAAACGTCCTGCGAGTGAGCCGACTCAAGTTGTTGCAGCACGGGCGCGACGTTGCGGCGGGCGAAGATGTCGCCGGGCAGCAGCAACACGGGGAGACGATTGATCGTCGCCGTCGCCGCGCCCGTAATCATGTTCGTCGCTCCGGGTCCGATTGAAGACGTGCAAGCAAATGTTCTCAAACGGTTTTGCATCTTGGCATAAGCTGTAGCCGTGTGAACCATCGCCTGCTCGTTGCGTGCGAGGTAATAACGGAAGTCGGGCGTTTGCTGCAACGCCTGACCGACGCCCGCCACGTTGCCGTGTCCGAAGATGCCCCACACGCCAGCAAAGAAAGACAACTCTTTCCCGTCGCGCTCGACATACTGATTCATCAGAAAAGTGATGAGCGCTTGGGCTGTTGTTAATCTTTGAGTTTTCATTGGTGCTGTGTAATAGGACAGTACCGCTTGCGATACTGACTACTGGCTCGGCAGACGATTGAAGTAGCCTGCCATCTCATCCATGTCGCGCCCGCGCCAAGATTCCTGTGTATCTAAAGCACGCTCGACTGTCCATTGGTGGTGAATGATGGAGCCTGCCGCCTGCGCCACCACGAGCGGGTCTTCCGGTCCGGGATAAAGAACGTTGCGTCCCACGAGCGCGCCGCGCACGTTCGCTCCGGCAGAGAGTCCGGCGGCGATTTCTCTTAAGAGTGGTGTCGCGTCTCCGACCGGTTCGCCGCCGAGCAGTAAGATCGGTAACGTCGTGGCGCGTGCCACCACCTCATAGTTTTCGCAGTAAGGCAATTTCAACCAGAGGCAACGACTACTGTCGCCTAATGCCGAAGCGACACCAACGATCTTCGCTAACGCTTCCGCAGTTTTGACCACGCGATAGCCGCCATCACTTTTGACGACGGGTAAAGGCTCAAGAAATGTCGGCAGGCCGAGAGCGTTCATTTCCGTGATCGCGCGGGCGCAAGTGAGCATGGTGCTGAGCGAACCCGTCTCTTCATCGCAGATGCGTAGTAAGAGCTTCGCCCCATCTAACCCCATGGCGGCACAGGTCGCGGGCGACGCGCCCGTAATCGGATCGTCCATCTCCCAACTAGCCCCGGCCAGCCCGCCGCGATTGAGGCTTCCGATGAGCAACCTGTTATCGAGCAATGCAGCGCCACCGGCTTCGAGGATCAGATGGTGGAGGATCAGCAAGTCTTCGATCACATCCATCGTCGCCATCACGCCATCAACCGTCTCGCTTTGCAGCACACGCACGATGCGCGCGAGATAACCGTGACGGTCGGCCATCCTCAGCGAGTCGTCGGCGACTTTCGTGACGCGGCGAGCCGGGTGATCTGCGGCCAGAATATTGAGTCTCCCGTCGGGCGTGAGAGCGCTACGCCGCTTCCGCGTTCGGGCGGTGCGGGCAGGGCACTCCGGGTCAGTCAACCGAACCTCAGTAATCTTGGCCAGCGCAGCAGCGGGGAGAAACTCTTGGTCAAGAAAAGCCTGCATCTAAAATCCTCCGCGTTCTTCGATGAAGGTTAAGGCTTCTTGTTCGTAGGGCATGAAATTGGCGCAGCCGTGACGAGTAACGACAATCGCGCCGCAGGCGTTCCCCATTCGTGCTGTGCGATACCAATCCCAACCCTTGAGATATCCGTAAAGCAAGCCACTGGCAAAGGCGTCACCGGCGCCCAGAACGTTTTGCACTTCGACGGGGAACGTCGCAGCCTCGATCCTTTCGCCATCTTTTAAGTAAACGGTCGTTCCCTCTCCGCCGCGCTTGAGCGCGAGGGCTTCGGGGCCTGCCTTGAGAATCATCTCCACCGCTTTTAGCACGTCACCGCTCACGAGCGCGCCGGAGACTTGCGAATGCTCAACGGAGACGGAGACACCTTCCTGTAGCGCTCCGGCCTTCACTTCGTCCGCCGTGCCGATTACCAGATCGCTCAAGCGCAGGACTGAACGTATAGTGACGCCGAACGCCCGCGTGTCGTGCCACTGGTCGGGACGAAAATCAAGATCGAGGACGACCTTTGTGCCGCAGTCCCGTGCACGCTCGGCGGCGAAGATAGTGGCACTGCGGCTTGGTTCGCGGCTCAGCCCGGTGCCGGTAATCAACAGCACGCGACTCTGCGCGATGGGTGCGGCTAAAACATCGTCAATCGTCAACTCAACATCGGCGCAGTTGTCTCGATAAAAGACTAACGGAAATCTGTCGGGAGGCTCGATGCCGAGAATCACTGCGCTCGTGCGCCGTCCCGCCTTGCGCGGAATAAAGTCAACCGCGACACCCTCTCGCTCAAGAAAGTTCAGCACGAAATCTCCCACCGGATCGTTGCCGATGGCTGTCAGCAATGCCACGCTTAAATTCAAACGGCGTGTGCCGACGCTAATGTTGGTTGGACAACCGCCGACGTAAGCGGCAAAGTTCTTGATCCCCGGGAAAGGCGCGCCGATGTCGTTCGCGTAAAGGTCAATCGAACTGCGCCCCATCGTCAGAATGTCGAACTTTCGCTTCGTCATCATCTCTCCCGGCCGCCGGTCACGAGCGGCACGCGGGGGTCTTGCTCAGCCCAAGACTCGCGC
>JACDAW010000058.1 GCA_013695245.1 Pyrinomonadaceae bacterium
GCGCACCTGCTTCCCGCGAAGGCTAGTGAGATCGATAATGGTGATAAAGACGATTACACTTCGCAATACGTTTTCCTCGAACCGCGCGTGCCGTCGCAGCTCGATGTTGATTTTCTTCAACTCATCAATTCGCTTGAAGAGGAGATCGCACGTAATCGCCGTGTCGCCCGTCGCTCTTAAGGCCGCGACCGCGTGATCCTGGTTGGCGTGACAACCGATTCAATGTCTGAAGCCTAAGAATCAATGAACGAACTGCGCGAACTCGCTTTGTCCGCCGATGTTGTCGTCCTTGATGAAATCATCCAACGCCGCCAAGCAATTGACGCGCGCACCGTGATTGGTCGCGGTAAACTTGACGAACTGATTGTGCGCGCTCTACGGCTCGGCGCGGATTTAATTGTCTTTGACCGCGAACTGAGTCCCGCGCAAGTGCGCTCGATCTCGGAGGCGACCGATCTGAAAGTAATTGACCGCGCGCAACTCATACTCGACATCTTCGCGCAACGCGCTGAATCGCGTGAAGGTAAAATTCAAGTTGAACTCGCGCAACTGAAATATCTTCTGCCGCGACTTATCAGCGGCCAAGATTCCGCCTTCTCGCGGCTCGCGGGCGGCATCGGCGGGCGCGGCCCCGGTGAAACGAAACTAGAAACTGATCGCCGCCGCGTGCGTGACCGCATCAATCGCTTTGAACGCGAAATCGAAAATCTTCGCTCGCGCCGTCAGGAACGCCGTAAAGCGCGCACGCGCCGCGAGTTTCCCGTCATCTCCATCGTCGGCTACACGAACGCCGGAAAATCCACCTTGCTCAACACGCTTACGCAGAGCAGCGTCCACGCCGAACAGCGCATGTTTGCGACGCTCGATCCGACTTCGCGCCGCCTGCGTCTGCCGCGCGAACAAGAGGTGATCGTCAATGATACGGTTGGATTCATCCGTGATTTGCCGCCTGACTTGCTCGCCGCCTTCCGCGCCACACTTGAAGAGATTGGCGGTAGCGACTTGCTCATTCACCTTGTTGACGCTTCCAATCCGCGTTGGGAGCAGCAGATCGCGTCGGTTGAAAAGATTCTCGTCGAACTCAATTACACGAATATTCCGCGTCTCGTAGTTTTCAACAAAGCCGATCTCGTTGATGCGGAAGCGATGCAAGCCATTTTGCGATTAGCTTCCGAAGCTGGCGCGCGCGATTGTTTAGCAATCGCGGCGACGAACGCAAACAGTTTGCAGCCGATGCTCGTCAGAGTCGGTGAGATTCTCGCGCGCGATCTTTCCGAAACAAATGGCGAGAATAGGCATTACATCAATCGAGAATACGCCGAACAGATCGGCTGAAGATTATAAATACAAGCATGAGCCGTCGTCGCCCACGTTTTTCAATTTCCCTTTCCACGCTCGCGCGTGATGCGGCGGCGCGCGTCGTCTTCCGTCCGTTCAATTGGTTTTCGCCTACCACGCGGTTGCTGATCGGCTTCGGCGTTCTCACCTTCGTAACCACACTTCTGCTTGCTAAGTTCAACACGCGAATGCCAGCCGAGATTTACAAAGAAGGCGACATCGTGCGCGCCAACGTGGTTGCTCCGGCGGATGTAAACGGAATTGACATGGGCGAAACCAAACGGCGGCGCGACACTGTAATCGCTAATGTACCGACCATCTGGAACTACGATGCAGCTCTCGCGGAAACTCAGGCGCAGAAGTTGCGCGCTTCGTGGAATGCCCTTCAGCAAGAAGATAGAGAACGCCGCAATGATGCCCGCGCGGCCGCAAAATCCGGTGAGATTGCCTCCGCCCTTGCTCCTCACCTCTCAGATCAAAACACTCTCGACCGTTTGATGCGCGCGTTGCGCGAAGTCAACGCAAGTTATATCTATGACGAAGGCGATGCGCAGCACATCAGGCGCGTCGTAAGAATTATAGACGAACGCAATAACGCACAACCCGTTATTGCCACCGAGCAAGATCGTCTTATTCCAATCTCAACGGCGCGCCAAAATCTGCGAACGCGTATCAGCACTCTAGCTGGGTGGAAGCCGCAGGAACAAGAAGCGCTCGCTTCGTTGATGCTGCCGCTCGTCGGGGCTAACGTGACGTTTGATCAAGCGGCAACCGAGCGCGCATATGAAGAGGCGGCGGCGACAATCTCTCCGGGCATAATTTCCCTTAAACGCAATCAAGTCGTTGCGCGCGAGGGCGATACGGTGACGGAGCAAATGCTCACGCAGTTCGCCTCTCTGCGCGACTACGGGCGAACAGAGCGGCGACCGCACCACGTTATCGGACTGTTTATTCTCGTCGGTGCGCTCTACTGGGCGGCGTGGAAATTTACCACGCACCGTACTGCCACCAGCGTAATGACGCTAACTGAAGGAAAGGCCTTTGCGCTCATCGGTTCGGCCGTCGTTATGCAAACGATTTTAATGCGTATCGGCTTCACCGTTGCTGACAGCATTGCTACCCACTCTTTACGCCCGCCCTTAAACGATCCGACTGTGTGGGGCTTTGCCGTTCCGTTTGCCGCTGCCGCGCTGCTCGTTGCGCTACTGGTTGATGCGCAGCTCGCTTTGATCGCCGGAGTAATTACGGCGCTCTTCGCCGGATTGCTTGCTCCGAACGGAATGTTGATGAGCTTCTACGCGATGATCTCGGCCTCGGCCGCGATCTATGGTATCGGGCGTTATAAAGAGCGACAATCGGTAACTCTCGCCGGGCTTGTCGTCGCCGGAGTCAACGCGCTGATCGCGCTTGCCGTGATCTTAAGCGCGCAACAACCACTGACTTTAAATTCCTTTCTGCTCGCTGCCGGATGCGGTATCGCTGGCGGGTTGCTGACCATCATCTTCACGGCTGGCGGGCTGCCGATCAACGAAGCTGTTTTCGATATTCTGACCGATGTTAAACTCCTCGAACTATCGAACGCCGACTTGCCCGTGCTCGGCCAACTCGCCCTGCGCGCGCCCGGAACGAATCAACACTCGCATGCTGTCGGGCAACTTGCAGAAGACGGCTGCCGCGCCATCGGCGCAAACGCCCTTCTCGCCCGCATCGGCGCGCTCTACCACGACATCGGAAAACTCGCCGCGCCCGAAATGTTCGTCGAAAACCAAAACGGCAGCAATCCGCATGACCGTCTCCGCCCCGCGCAGAGCGCGCGCATCGTTATCAGCCATGTTACCTACGGCTTGAAGTTGGCGAAACAACTCGGCTTGCCGCGCCAGATTTCCGATTTCATCCCGCAGCATCACGGCACGCGCACGCTCCACTTTTTCTTGCGCCTTGCGCAAGGAGAAGCGCATCCCGGTGAAACTGTAAACGAAGAGGATTTCCGCTATCCGGGGCCGAAGCCGCAATCAAAAGAAGGAGCCGTGATGATGCTCGCCGATTCGTGCGAAGCCGCAACGCGCTCGCTCGCGCACCCCGACCCCGAAAACATTCGGCTCATCGTCAGCAAAATCTTCGACAGCGTCTTAAGCGACGGTCAACTCGATGAATGCGAAATATCCTTCCGCGAACTGCGCTTAATCCGCAAAACTCTGATCGCCTCGCTCATCTCAATCCACCACGGGCGCGTTGATTACCCCGGCTACAACCCACCGCCGCTTACGGGCGCACTGCAAGCGCTTCCAGCAACCAACGGTAAAGAGAATCACGCCACTTACACAAATGCGTCGGAAGTTCCGATCAGCAAGGGCGGCGAAGTCGAAGATGAGGCAGTGATTAGATAGCAATAACAAACACCATCAGGACAATTTCGGTTGTAGCACGAAATACTTCAAACATTAAAAACGGAAATGCTTAGCGAAACAAAGTGTGATTAGAAGGCAAGCTGCGTGATAACACGTTTAACAAGGTGTATTATCACGCACGATGCGTCTTAATCAGTAGTTCGGCTACTTCCGTTGATGTAGATTAAGATGAAGAACAGATAAACTATGACCCTTCAAATTGGACTTGTTGGTGATTACTCCCCTGAGGTTACTGCACATGTAGCAATTCCGAAAGCACTTGCGCTGGCGGCGAATGATGCAGGAGCTGAAGTTGAAGTAACTTGGCTGCCAACAGAAAGCCTCGCTCATAATGCTGAACAGCTTTTATCTTTCAATGGCTTGTGGTGCGTGCCAGCCAGTCCTTACGCCAGTATGGACGGTGCACTTTCGGCAATCCGGTTTGCGCGTGAACAACATCGCCCTTTTCTAGGGACGTGTGGTGGCTTCCAACACACGCTCATTGAGTATGCGCGAAATGTTCTCGGATATGAGCAAGCCGACCATGCCGAATCTAATCCAACGGCAACGATGCAGCTAATCGCGCCGCTTTCATGTTCGCTGGTGGGAGCAAATGGCACAATCAAATTGAAAGAAGGTTCACACATCAGCCGCATCTATGGCAAAGAGGAAATCGTTGAGCAGTATCATTGTAACTACGGCGTTGATGTACGCTATCAATCCTTGCTCGAATCAGGCGGAATGAAGATAACAGGCGTAGATACGGAAGACGAACCGAGAGTCGTTGAGCTGATAGAACATCCGTTCTTCATCGCCACACTGTTTCAGCCAGAGCGTTCTGCATTATCCGGCATCGTGCATCCACTCATCAGTGCATATTTGCAAGCGGCTTTATCTTCTACCTCCGCGCAGCCGAACAATCGGGATAGGGAGGAACTTCACAGTCCCCCCCTCCCACACCACCGTGCATACGGATCACGTACACGGCGGTTCGGCTGGTTAAGCCTTCATCTGTGCTGATGAAGGCCGGGCGTTTAGT
>JACDAW010000065.1 GCA_013695245.1 Pyrinomonadaceae bacterium
GAGATGATTAAAGAATCGGTGCGCAAAGCGGCGGGCGGAAGTTTGCAGGTGAAATATAATTTAGGTTTCCTCGAAGCCTTTAATCGGAAAGAAAGAACAGTAGCTATTGATTTCTCCAATTTTGTTCGTTTAACAATGGTAAGGGCAATAATTTCCAAAATGCCTGATTTATTGAAACAATTAATTGATGGCGATGTAGAACAAGGGTTAAGAGCAAACACGAATGCGAGAGTAATTCGTGAGTTTTGGTGGTGGTTTCAGGATGATTTACCACGCGAAACTGAAATTTTGGATGACACTAAAAATATTGTTCTTGGCAAAATAACAGAAGAAAAGAAAAACGAGTTGGTTAAAAATAAATGGAATGAAATCAATAGTAAATTTAATAACGTTCAAATAGATGAAGAAATGATTGATAAAGAAATCGTTTCAATTTTTGAAGAATTTGTTGAAAAGGAACTAATACAGCCAACATTCATCATTGATTACCCGAAATCAATTTCGCCCTTGTCGAAAGCGTCGCCGGAGAATCCGAATATTGCCGAGCGGTTTGAACTCTTTATCAATGGAATGGAATGCGCCAACGGCTTTTCGGAGTTAAACGATCCTGTCGAACAGCAAGAACGTTTTGTTGAGCAGATGAAAGAGCGCGAACGCGGGGATGAAGAGGCGATGCAGACGGATGGGGATTATTTGCGCGCGCTCGCTTACGGGATGCCGCCTGCGGCCGGGATCGGGATCGGCATTGACCGCCTCGTGATGCTCTTGACGAACAAGCAATCGATCCGCGACGTGATTCTCTTTCCGCACATGCGACCGGAACGCAAGGCGGAGAATCAAACAGAAGATTCTTAAAAACTTCCAACTATTGCTTCACTGCATTCTGCGCGCTTGAGGCGGCGAGCTTTTGTCGAAGTGTGGCGAGGCGTGTCATCGCCCAGTCGTCGGCACGTCCTTGTTTGACGTTTGCCTGCACATAAGAATCCATCGCGGCAATCGCGGCGGGCAGATTGCCCTGACGCTCACGGACGCGGCTCACGTCGAGCATAAACTGTGGATTCTTATCGCCGAAGGCGGCGACGGCGCGAGAGTAATTCTCCGCCGCGCGATCTGTCTGCCCGCGCAGTTCGTAAAGGCGTCCGAGATGATAGTAAACGATGGGAAGGCGCGCACCGTCTTTCGCCGCCACCGCTTCGAGTGCGACGGTCGCTTCTTCATATTGCTTAAGACTGATGAGCGAGTAGCCGAGTTCGAGGTTGGCGGGTGCGAAGTAGTTGTTCTGTTCAGCGATAACGCGGCGGTAGAGCGTGACGGCTTCCGTGTAGCGCGCCTTCTCGCGCGCGGTGCGGGCGCGTTGCAATAGATCGTAAGCATCCGGCTCAAGCGTCAGGCGGCGCGGAGAGGCGGCAGCCGAAGCTTTAGGGGAAGAAGCGGGGGCGGAAACGGGCGCGGGGCTTCGTATCTCAACTGGGCTTTTGCCCTCAGTGTCGGCTGCAAGCACTGCTGCGGATGCGATCAAATTTCGCGCTTCGTCTATTCTGCGCCGCGCGGCATCGTCTTCCGGGCGGACTGCGCTGAGCGTCGCCGCGCTTCGCTCCATGTCTCCTTCAGCGGCGTAGAGACGCGCGAGCGCGATAGCGGCATCGACGTGTCCGGGTTGCAACTTGAGTGTGCGGCGCAGTTCGCGGATTCCGAGTTCTGTCTCGCCACGCAATGCATAGAGGCGTCCGAGATTGTAGCTTGCCTCCGCGTAAATAAAATTCTCTGAACGCAAGGCAGACGTGAAAGCTTCATAAGCTTCATCCCATCGCCCGACGCGCATGAGCACAACGCCGAGATTGTTTTGCGCCCGCGCGTAGTTGCCGCGCTTCTGCGCAATCGCTTTGCGATAGGCTGTGATCGCGCTCTCCGTGTCGCCGAAGCGGGCGAGGGCATTGCCGACGTTGTAATACCTGACGGGATCGAAATCTTCCGCTTGTGCCATGCGACGCAATTCGCTGCGCGCTTCTTCGCCGCGATTCAGTTCGATCAAACGATCAACGAGCACCCGCTCTAAGCGTGCGCGATCCGTTTCGTTCGCTGCGCTTTCGATTTGCGCGCGTAGCTCAGTAATAATTAAATCTTCAGCAACAAGGCTTGGAGCAGGCGCGGTGGTTACGGCAGCAGCAGCAGGCGTGGGGGTAGAATCTGCGGCACGGCGTGTGCGCACAGATGGATCGCTTGCGTTCGTCCTGAGAACGGGCGCTTCTTGCGCGGCGGGTGTCGGAGCGGGTTTTCTCTGTGCGAACGTTGCGCCGCCAACGCCGAACAAAAATCCCAAACTCAATAAGCAACATGACGCGCCGCGAACCACTTGCGGAGCAAACTGTTCTTTAGAATTAAAAATTAAAGTGGCGTATGTCATAAAAATTTCCTGCTGATGAGATTATTGAAGAGTTTGAAGCGTGTAAAGACGCACTCTGAAAATGCAACAATCGTGAAGCGCTTTTAGCGCTCCTAAGTTTTTAATTGCCTGCTGCGCCTGCTTTCAACTTCGGCGGATTCAAATTGCTTTCTTCGTAACGGAGAATCGTGCCGCCGAAGCCAACCGCCCACAGGTTGCGTGTGGGAACGAGACATAGGCGTTCAAGCGTGTGTGTAACTCCGCTCGGCTCCATTTGCCACGCTCTGCCGCCATCAATCGTATGAATGATCATGCCCTCCGCGCCGACCGCCCATCCTTCTGTTGCGTTGATGAACTTCACATCCAAAAGATCAACGTCTGCATTTGAGTTTTGATTTTTCCATGTGCGACCGCCGTCAATTGTGGCGACGATTACTCCTCCTACACCGACTGCCCAACCGCGTTTGTTATCAACGAAGGAAACGGCGTTGAGACGCGATTGCGCGGGAGCCTGAGTTGGCGAGACGGCGGCGCGCGCCGTGTTAGTTGCGTTTGCCGTTGTGCGACTGCGGCTGTCCGCGCTTGCGGCGAGGTTACGCCATTGCGCGCCGCCGTCCAGTGTCCAGATAACGCTTCCGCCGCCGCCGACGATCCAGCCCTGTTGATTGTCAATGAACGATGCGCCAAGCAACAGGTGGCGCGTCGGCGTTAACTGTTTTGTCCAGCTCGTGCCTCCGTCCGTCGTGGCATAAAGCGTGCCCGCTTCGCCAAACGTCCAACCGCGCTCGTGGTCGGCGAACACAACGCGCACGAGACGAATATTTACATTCGGCTTTGTGGCTTCGACGCGCGTCCAAGTCTCGCCCCCGTTAGTTGTTTTCAACAAATACCCGCGCGGCTCTTCGACACTCTTGATCTTATAGATGCTTCGCTCACAGACAAGCCAACCCGTGTTAGCATCGGTGAAAAAAACATCGTGGAGCGTGTCGTCCGCGGGCGGACGCATCGCGCGCCACGTTCGCCCGCCGTCGGTTGTGGCAGAGACGCGACCGTTGCCGCCAACCGCCCAGCCGCGCTCCGCGTCGAGGAAATAGACGCTATGAAACCATGCTAACGTGCCGGAAGTTTGCCGCGTCCATGCACTAGGCTTTTGTGCTTGCGCAACATCTGCAGCCGAGCCGCACTTCAACAGCACGAGCAGCAAGCAGAAATTTCGCGCGGCGCACAATCCTTGACTGAATGAAGCAAACACAAAAAGTTTCAGCTAGAGGAACTAATTCGACTTTGCGGAGCGCAATGGAAGAATCTGAATTGCGTCAGAATCCTCCCGTAAAGATACGCGCAAAGTTAATTATTGGCGACAAGCCTAAGATGAAATTGATGCCCTTCTTAAAAGTGTTGCCCGGCACGACAACTTGATCTCCGGGGCTAAGATAAACGAGATCGGGAGCGCGCCCCTTTTCTATCGCTGCGATGTTGACCGGGATCGGCTGAAGCGTGCCGTTGGCTTGACGCCGCAGCACATAAACTTTTTTCTTATCAGCCGTTGAAGTCACGCCGCCCGCTTCCACAATCGCTTCGTAAACCGACAGTCGGCGGCTCATCACACGCACGCCCGGCTGCGCAATGTCTCCGAGAATACCGTATCTTGCCGACATCGCCTTCTCAAGCGCGACGGTGACAATCGGATCGATGATGTACTCGTCCAGTTTCGCCTTCATCTCATTCTCAACCTGCGTGGTGGTTTTACCCGCAACGAAGATGCCGCCCGGAATCAGTTGATGAGAAATAACCCCGTTGGGCGGAATGGCAATTCCGGCTCTCGAATAATTTGGTTGCCCGAAGACAATGATGGAAATTACATCTTCCGGGCCGAGACGGTAATCGGAAAGATAGTTCTGGTAGTAAGGTAGCACAGCCGCTTCTTCTTCCGACCTCATCTCGCGGCGATTGGACTGCGAGTCTACCGGAACGTCCGAACGCATACGATTGACATCGTCCGGCTCCAGACGCTCGCCAGCAGGCGCGGCGGTCGTGGGCGATGGATTTTGCGCGCCGGTGGCAGCGGTGCGCGGCCGTGTTTGAGTTTGCGTTCCTGTAACGGGAGTAGAAGCGGGAGATACTACCGTCGCCGCAGGTGGCGGCGTTGGCGGCGGCGGCATCGGCACAGTGTTTTGC
>JACDAW010000080.1 GCA_013695245.1 Pyrinomonadaceae bacterium
GGTGCGCAATGCTCCGGCGGCAACTGCCTCTACGATTGGCGAAGCATTCCCGATCTCGCCAATGTCGGCTTTCCTATCGTCGAAGCCGCTTCAGACGGAACATTCGTGGTAACGAAACACGAAAACACAGGCGGGCGTGTCTCAGTGCCGACTGTGAAGGAACAACTCGTTTATGAAATGGGCGACCCGCATAATTACATCACGCCGGATTGCGTCGCGGATTTCACGACGATTCACCTTGAGGATGCGGGCACAGACCGCGTGCGCGTCTTCGGCGTCGAAGGACGTGAGGCGACCGAGTTTCTGAAAGTTTCGATCAGCTATTCGTCCGGGTTTAAATCTGTCGGCACGCTCGTCTATTCGTGGCCGGACGCTTATGCGAAGGCGCAGGCGGCAGACCGCATCTTGCGCGCGAGGCTTGAACGATTGGGACTGAAATTCGATCAAATACTTACCGAGTATGTCGGCGCAAACGCTTTGCACGGAAAATTATCCGGCGAACCTTCCGCCGATCTCCCGGAAGTGCAGTTGAGAGTTGGCGTGCGCGGCGAAGATAGAAAGGCCGTGGAGCGTTTTACGAAAGAGATCGCGCCGTTAATCCTGACGGGGCCGCCGGGCGTGACGGGTTTTGCCGGAGGCCGACCGAAGGTTGAAGAGATCGTGGCCTACTGGCCAGCGTTGATACCAAAAGAAGAGATCAAACCGCGCGTCGAGGTTCGAGAAGCGTGAGCGACGAAAGAATCAATGTTGACGAAGGAGCGCAAAGCTTCCAATACGAATCGTTGAAGGATGATACTGATTCGTGGCGGCGCAAAAGCTCCGAGCGTGTCGCTGATTGCCGTGTGTTTCAGGTGCGCCGCGATAAAAGCGTTAATGCGCGCACCGCGCGTGAACACGATTTCTACGTTCTCGAAGCGCCGGATTGGATCAACATTGTGCCGCTCACAGCAAGAAACGAAGTTGTGATGATCGAGCAATACCGTCACGGCACAGAAGAGGTGACACTGGAGATTCCGGGCGGAATGGTTGACGCGGGCGAAGAACCTGAAAGGGCGGCGTGGCGCGAACTGCTTGAAGAGACCGGCTACGCTCCACGCGAAATCATCCTGCTTGGACGCACGCGCCCGAATCCGGCGATCCAAAACAATTGGATTTACACGTTTCTCGCACGCGACGTTTCATTCAAAAGCGCGCCCGTTTTCGATAGCACCGAGCACACCGTCGTCAGCCTCGTGCCGCTCGCAAGCGTGCCCGCGCTCATCGCCGATGGCACGATCAATCACGCGCTCGTCGTGGTCGGCTTTCACTGGTTATCATTGCACGAAAAGAAAATTGCGTTTGCTCAAAAGTAGAAATTCGCTTCGGGTAAGCGTTAAGTTAAAATTGTGACTTGAAATTATGCGTATTCAACTGACACAACTTGCGCACGCGCGTTCGGGAGACAAAGGCGACACGGCGAACGTCGGCCTCATCGCTCTGCGTGATGAATACTACCCGTTGCTTGTCAGCGAGGTGACGGCGGCGCGTGTCAAAAAACATTTCGAGGGGATTTGCAAAGGCGATGTTGAAAGATTCGAGCTGCCGAATCTGAGCGCGCTCAATTTCCTGTTGCACGAATCTCTCGGCGGTGGCGGCACGTTGTCTCTGATGACCGACGCACAGGGGAAAACATTTTCAACCGCGATGCTGCGCATGGAGATCGAAGTGAGGGACGAGGAAGCGCGCAGTCTTAACTTGGTGTAGGAAACAAATCCGTAGATTTGCCCGCGACGCTTTTAATGAGCGAAGAACCAAGCAATATGTACGATGAGTTCCGACACGGCTACACGCAAGCGAGCGGCGTGCGGCTTCATTATGTCGAGCGCGGTGAGGATAATGCGAGTGGCAAGAGGCTTGTGATCTTATTGCACGGCTTTCCTGAATGCTGGTATTCATGGCGGCATCAACTCATTGCGCTAAGCGAAAACTACCACGTTGTTGCGCCCGACTTGCGGGGTTATAATTTAAGCGACAAGCCTTCGCGCATCAGTGATTACAAGCTCGGTGAGATTGTGCAAGACGTGCGCGCTCTCATCGGGCATTTCGGAAAGAGCGAAGCCGGAATCGTCGGGCATGATTGGGGCGCGGCCGTTGCGTGGGAACTCGCGCGCGAGTCGCCCGCCGTGGTGTGGAAGCTGGCGGCGTTGCAAGTTCCGCCGCTCGCCGCGTGGCGCGCGAACTTCACTTTTGATCAACTGTTGCGTAGCTGGTACATGTTCTTCTTTCAATTGCCTCGCATCCCCGAATGGTGGTTGGGCGCCAACGACTTTGCCGCCATCGAGCGTTCCCTAAAGCAAACAACCGCTAAACGAAATGTTTTCACCGACACGGACATCGCGATCTACAAAGCGGCACTGCGCGAACCCGGTGCGTTAACGGCCGCCATAAATTATTACCGCGCGAATCTCTCGACGCTTCTTCGCCGTCGTCCCGGTCAATCGGATGCTTCTGAGGAATTATCCGTCGTGCGCGTGCCGACGCTTTTTATCTATGGCGAGAAGGATTTTGCGATCCTGCCTGAGACGGTGCGCGGCGTGGATCGTTTCGTTAAAGCTCCTTACACGGAAGTGCGCATCAAGCAAAGCAATCATTGGGTGCAGCAGGAATCTCCGGCGGAAGTCAATCGCGCGCTGCTCGATTTCTTCGACCGGGTTTAATCGCAAATTTTATGGAAGCAAGCCGAACGGTTCTCTACAGCGTCGAAGGCTCAATTGCGCTCGTCACGCTTAACCGCCCCGAAAAGCGTAATGCGTTAAACGAAGAAGTTGTCAGCGAACTGAAAACCGCGCTACAGGAAGCGGACGCGAACGAAAACTTGCGCGCTGTTCTTCTCACGGGCGCGGGAAGCGATTTCTGCTCCGGCGCAGACCTTGCCGCGCTTCGTAAAATCTCCGAAAGCTCGATCATCGAAAATCTTGAGGATGCCGAGTCGTTGATGGAATTGTTTACGCTCGTCAGGCGCGTGCGCGTGCCCGTCGTCGCAGCCGTGCGCGGGCGTGCGCTCGCGGGCGGCGGCGGGTTGGCGACTGCGTGCGACATTGTGCTTGCGGCGCGCTCGGCGCGATTCGGTTACCCGGAAGTTAAAATAGGATTTGTGCCCGCGATGGTGATGGCGATCTTGCGTCGCAATGTGTCTGAGAAGCGCGCCTTCGAGTTGCTGACGCGCGGCGGAGACATTGACGCGGTTGAAGCCGAGCGCATCGGTTTAATCAACCAAGTTTGTAACGATGATGAATTTGAAACTCGTGTTGAAGCTTACATGGCTGGTTTCGAGCGCGTGAGCCGCTCGGCCGTTGCGCTCTCGAAGCGTCTGCTTTACGGAATTGACGGCATGACGTTTGAATCGGCGATTAGAGCGGGCGCTGACACGAATGCGATTGCGCGCATGACGGAAGATTGTCAAAAAGGAATCAAACGCTTTCTCGAAAAGTGATGCAACGTAGGACGTTCAAGGTGTGCTGGTAAACTTGAAATCGCGCGGCGGGCGAAAGGCTGATGAAGATTGAGAGTGCGAAGCGGCAAACTTTCTCTTCGCAGGTTGTGTGGACGCTGCTGGCGCGCGTCCTGATGGCAGGCGCAAGCGTCGGCACAAGCCTCATCGTCGCGCGCTGGCTCGGCGCGGAAGGCTTAGGTCAGTTTGCCGTGCTCAACGTGACGGCGGCGATTGCCGTGCAAGCGGGCTGCGCCGGAATGCCGCTCGCGGGCACTTACTTTATCGCGCAGAATCGCACAACGGCTCTGCGCGTGTGGGCTAACGCGTTTCTCTTTTCGTTCGTCGCAGGCGGCGCGCTCGCGCTTGTCATTGGCGGGTTAGCAACCATGAATCCGCAACTGTTCGGCGATATTCCTCTGCCGCTTGTCGCCGCCGTCGCGCTCTCCGTTCCATTCCAACTCGCCAATCTATTTGCGCTTCACATTCTTCTCGGCATCGAGGCGATCAGCCGTTTCAACCTGCTCGAAGCGGCTTCTCCCTTGTTGATGTTTTTAAATGCAATCGTCGTGTTGATGCTAGCGGGCGGGGGGCTGCTCGCGCTGCTTGCGACAAACACGGCGGCGCTCGCTTCGCTCACTTTGTTAAGCGTGTGGGTGATACGCGGTTCGACGAAACATATTGAGGCGGCGGAGCCGATGCGTCTTGACGGAGTCTTGTTTCGTCGCATGGCGCGCTATAGCCTCAAGTTTTACATTCTGATGCTTGCGCCCGCTGTGCTGTTTCGCTCTGATCTGCTCATCGTCAAATATTTTCGCACGGCGGCGGAGGCAGGCGTCTATTCGGTCGCGGCGCAGGTGGCGACGATGTTGATGCTTGTGCCGCTCGCCATCTCGACCGTGCTGTTTCCGCGCGTGGCGGCTGATGACGATGCTGAGGGCGACTTTGCGTGTAAGGTGACGCGCCACGCGACTTTCGTGATTCTTTTGCTGTGCGCGGCAACCGTGCCGCTCGGCTTCGCTCTGCCGGTGATTTATGGCGCGGATTTCGCGGCGGCAAGCGTTCAGTTGTTTATACTTCTGCCGGGAGTCTTTCTAATCGGCATTCAATCCGTGCTCGTGCAACATTTGAACGCGACGGATCGCACAAACGCGATTCCGCTTTTCTGGATCACGACGCTCGCCGTCAACATCAGCATTAACCTCGCGCTCGTCCCACGCTACGGCGCGCGCGGCGCAGCCCTTTCATCAACCGTAAGCTACGCGCTCATCTTCCTGTTAATAGTGTGGCGCTTTCAGTCGCTAACAAAGAAGTCGCTTTCCGCGATCTTGTTATTGCGCCGAACGGAGCTAAGCGAACTTCTCAATTTCGGACGATTACCCGCATCGCCTGAATTGAAAAGCAATTCTTCAACGCGCTCTATTCCATGATCCTTTATGTCCAAGAACCGGCGTTGCCATCATGTTTCTGGTTAAAGTGAAAAGCGCGACTTAGATTTACGTTTGTATGCGCGCCGGAGGCGCGGGCGAGAAGGTAGCCAGACGTGAAACGTCTGGAATTCTGGAACATGGTTGGACAAAATGATTGCGCGTTGAAGACGCGCGCCGAAACCCATGCCGTCAACTCACACAAGTTTGCATTTGCACCCAATTTTCTCGACCAAAGAACGTCAGCCGATGATTGCGAGCGAATGGCGGGAGAGATTGCACGCCTATCTCGGCGGAATCGTAAAGGGTTTAGAGAGTGTGCCGTTAGCCGTTGGCGGAGTGGCCGACCACGTTCATTTGCTGGTCGGATTAAAATCGTCGCATCGTCTTGACTATTTTATGCGCGACTTGAAAGCCGATTCGTCGGCTTGGGCGCGCAAAGAAGTTGGAGCGATTAAGTTTGAATGGCAGAAAGGCTACGGGGCGTTTTCGGTTAGCCCTTCAAACGTCGAGAGTGTGAAACGGTATGTTATGAATCAAGAGGAGCATCATCGCAGAAAGACGTTTCAGGAAGAATATGTTGAATTTTTGAAGGCGAGTGGCATTGAATATGATGAACGGTATTTGTGGTGAGCCTGAGCGCATCTTCAATGCGCGGTGTCTTTTTTGACAATTGAGAGTTCCAGACGTTTCACGTCTGGCTACCTTCTCGCTGCCGCTTCGCGGCTATGAATCATGCTGCTGGTGCGCCGGAGGCGCACAACGAAGGTAGCCAGACTGCATTTTTATGGAGATCATCGCCCGTATGTCAGCTTGAGGCGCATCTTCAACCGGAATAATTCTTGCTCCACTCAATTCGATAAACCTTCAACGGATGTTCACAGGAAAAAGCATTATCTGTTTCGGCGGCGAAGATTTCTGGTATCACCATCCGCATCCGAGCGAACACTTGATGCGAAGATTTGCGCGCGCCGGAAACAAGGTTATCTTCGTCAACTCGATCTCGATGGGATTGCCGTCGCTTGCGCACAAAGATTTGCTGCCGCGCATTCGGCGCAAACTTCGCAGTTACGCTCGTTTTGCGCGCGAGGCGGAGCGGAATCTGACGGTTGTGTCGCCGCCCGTCGTGCCTTTCTTCGGCAGCCGGGCGGGGCGCGCGGCGAATCAACTGCTGCTTTCCGCGCAGATCAATTTGCTTGCGCGCCGTAAAGATTTTACGCGCCCCGTTCTGTGGATCGCGATCCCGACGGCCGTTGACATGATTGGTCGTGTGGACGAATCGCTCGTTGTCTATCTCGTCACCGACAAGTACGACGCGAACACGATGGATCACGCGACCGAAGCGACGCACATCACACGCCTGCACGAGCGCGCGCTTGAAGCCTCAGACATCATTCTTTACTCAGGTCGCAAATTATTTGACGAAGCCACAATAGCCCGCGAACGTTCGCATCTGCTCGAACACGCGATTGACTACGAACATTTTGCGCAAGTTTCGTCAAAAGAACTTGAAGTGCCGGAAGCAGTGGCGCGCATCCCGCGCCCGCATCTCGGTTACTTTGGCGCGATGGAAGAGTGGTTGATTGACG
The DNA here is from genome assembly GCA_013695245.1 of Pyrinomonadaceae bacterium. Classification (GTDB taxonomy): domain Bacteria; phylum Acidobacteriota; class Blastocatellia; order Pyrinomonadales; family Pyrinomonadaceae; genus JACCYN01. The sequence continues at coordinate 6,486 of JACDAW010000080.1, forward strand.
AAGAGCTTGTGGAGAAAATCTCCCGCGAACGACCCTTGTGGCAGTGGGTTTTTATCGGAAACTGCGCGCGCGGAATGAAGATCGGCGAATTAGAGAACGTGCATATTCTGCCGCCGGTCGCTTATGCTGATCTGCCGCGCTATGCTTCAGGCTTCGATGTGTGTGTGCTGCCTTGGAATACGCATAACACTTGGACGACTTACGCTTCGCCGATGAAAGTGCGCGAATACTTGGCGACGGGCAAGCCGACCGTGATTGTCGATCTTTATGAGTTTGAACATTTGCGCGATGTACTAAGAATCGCTCACAGTCACGATGGTTTTTTGCGTCTCACGGAATCGGCGTTGAAGGAGACGGGCGAAGATGCGGCGCGAGCGCGTCAAGGATCAATCGCACATCTGACGTGGGACAACCACGCCGAAGCCGTAAGTTGTTTGATCGAAGGAGCGCTTGCGGAGAAAAAGCGAAGTTAAAATAGCTTAGCGTTTGAGTAGCGACGAAGTTTTATGTGCGGCATCGCAGGAATAATCGGCCAGAAACCGGAAGCGCGCGTTCAAGAGATGCTTAAGGCGGTCGAGCATCGCGGGCGCGATGACGAAGGCGTGTGGACATCCGGGATTATTAACGATGCGGGAGGGCGGGCATGTCTCGGTCATCGCCGCTTATCAATCATTGATGTAAGCGCGGCCGGGCATCAGCCGATGAAGTCGGAGGACAATCGTTTCGTCCTCACCTTTAACGGCGAGATTTATAACTACCGCGAACTGCGCGCGGAGTTAGAAAAAAAGAATCATCCGTTTAGCACGGATACAGATACAGAAGTTCTGCTCGCGGCTTTCGCGGAGTGGGGCGCGGATTGTTTGCCGCGTCTCAACGGGATGTTCGCTTTCGCCGTGTGGGATGAACAGGAGCGCACGTTGACGGTGGCGCGCGACCGCCTCGGCGTTAAGCCGCTTTACTACGCTCATGTAAGAGATGAAAACGGTAATAAAGTTTTCCTCTTCGCTTCGGAAGTCAAAGCGA
>JACDAW010000082.1 GCA_013695245.1 Pyrinomonadaceae bacterium
AAATCTGGCTTTCATCCCTTCTTTCACCCAATCCGCAGCTTCTCTAGTTATTAGCTCCGGCGAGGTCTTGATTTGTGCTTCTTTTGGATTACCGGAGCCGAGAAAGGATTGAAGTTTTAAGGTGCGCCTCTTGTAGGTCTTCAGTTTCTACTTCGATGTACTGCTTAGTAGTTTGAATGTTGGTATGCCCTAACGCTCTTGATAAGTAAAACACGTTCCCATCCTCGCGTAAGTAGTTGCGGGCGAAAGTGTGGCGAATGGTATGAGGCGACACCCGCACACCTTCGATGCCTAACTTGTCTGCCAGAATTCTAAAGTCCCTCCAGCAGTTGACGTAAGAATACCGAGTGCCGTTTCGGGTGCAGAACACCAAGTCGAAGCTGTGCTTGGTCAGGAATTTGAACAGCGACTTCCTGAATTCGAGCGAGAAGGGGATGAGCCGTTGTTTCTTACCCTTCCCTCTCACCAGCACCAGTAGCGAGTCAAAGTCCACGTCATTACGCCGGAGCGAAAGTGCTTCGTCAATCCTAACTCCGGTGTCAATCAGAAGCAGCAGAAGAGTGTGCAAGCGGTGTTCGCAAAATTTCTTCGGCTTAAAGGTGATAAGAGCTTTAAGTTGCGAGTCGTTAAAAGGCTTGATAATTTTCTTTTCTGCTTTCAGGTGTTTAATGTGTAGTGGCTCTGGAATATACTCATTCTCGAAGAGCCAAATGAGATAGCCATTAAAGGCTTTGATATAAACGTTACAAGAAGCAGGAGAAATGTTCGCTTCTCGCATCCCAATGACAAAATCTTTGAGGGATTGTTTATCAATTTCCTTATCCCCTAAAACACGCTTCCATGTCCGCATGGCTTGAAGATACGTGGAGATGGTCTTTTCAGAATAGTTATCAACGTATCTCCGATGACGAATGAAGGTATCGAACAAAGTTATTGACATATACTCAAACATTCCCTTCTAGCCAATTGGCTTTATGCTTTTTGTCTATTAAACAGGTCGGCTAAAACTTAATAAGCTGACCGTATAAGGCGTTGATTGAACACTGGTAATTACTTTTATGGAAAAGCAAGGAAATGACGCTAAAGCCCTGAAAACAGCCAAGATTTTGGCTAATGCCGCTAACTGGAAACATCTTGCGCGATGGCACGGTGAAGGATATTTTGAACTTCACACGGAGGATATAGGCGACATTCCCGTGCGACTCTTCCTCACACAGAAGTTGCTCAACGAAGCTGAAGATATTCTCTACCGCCAGATCGTCAACGCCACGCGCTTTCCCGGCGTTAAGATGGTGGTAATTACGCCCGACACACATTACGGCTACGGCGTGCCCGTCGGTTGCGTACTGATCACCGACTACGAAGCGGGCGCGGTAGCAATGGGGCCGGTGGGTTATGACATCGGCTGCTTCACGGCTGACACTCTCGTGCCAACTGTTGACGGTCGCTCGTATTCTATCAGCGAATTGGTAGGACGCAGAGAAGAAATTTTAGTTTATGCGCTTACACCGGAACATAAAATCACGGTTGCGCGCGCGACTGCGAAACTAACGCGCACCAAGTCTCCGCTCGTTCGTCTTACGCTCGATAACGGGCGCGAGATTCGCTGCACGCCGGATCATGAATTCATGTTGCGTGATGGAAGCTTCCGCGAGGCGCAAGACTTAAAGCCTAAGACTTCTTTGATGCCGTTTCATGCGCCTATCAACGCGAATCTTCATGGACACATTTCGTCAGTTCAATACAGCTATAACCACAAAATCATCTCCGTCGAGTTTCTGAACGAAACGGCGGAGGTTTACTGTTTGACTGTTCCAGAATATGGAAACTTCGCGCTTGATGCCGGAGTCTTTGTTCACAACTGCGGGATGATGAGCGCGCAATCAAACGTGCGGGTCGAGGAAGCGACGCCTGAGAAGCGCATGGAGTTTAACCGCGCGGTGATGCGTCGGGTTGAGATGGGCGCGGGCGGCAAGAGTCATCGTTTGGGCAAAGTGCTGGAAGGTGAGTTTCAAAATCTTGTGCGGGGCGGGGCAGAATATTACGTTGAAAAATACGGCGCTAGTTTTGACCGGAGTCGCGCTGAGAGGCATCGCATTCCGGTTGATGACTCGTGGCAGATTCCGTGGGGCGGGCGCGGGCGACCCGAACGCGGGCGTGAGCAGTTGGGAAGTCTCGGCGGCGGCAATCACTTCATCGAGCTTCAACGTTCTGAACAAACCGATACGATCTTTGTGCAGGTTCACACCGGAAGTCGCGGCTTTGGTCACGGGCTTGCGACAAACTATTTCGAGATGGCGCGGGCGGAAAAACCGACCGAGATCAGAGACATCGATCTCGGATACTTCACGCCCGACTCCGAACATTACCGCGATTACTTAAACGCTGTCGCGGCGGGCGGAAACTTTGCGATCTTGAATCGCTTGATCATCTTCGAGGGCATCGCCGAAGCCTTTCGGGAAGTTTTCCACAAAGACCTCGAACTCATCTACGAGATCAGCCACAACCTCGTGCAGCGCGAAGAGCATCCGCAACTCGGCACCGTGTGGGTGCATCGCAAGGGCGCGACGCGCGCTTTTCCTGCGCATCATCCGGCGCTTCAAGGGACGCACTGGGAAGCGACAGGGCATCCCGTGTTGATACCGGGCAGCAACAAAGATTGGAGCTACATCTTGCGTCCGCTTGCAGGCGCGGAACGAAGCGGTTATTCAGTCAATCACGGCGCAGGGCGCAGGCTCTCACGCGGCGAAGCGATCCGCACTCTTTCGCAACGCGCGATTGATGACGAATACCGCGAAGCGGGAATACTTGTAAACACAGACGGGCGCGTGCCTCTGGATGAAGCCGCGCCAGCTTACAAATCATCTCAAGAAGTTGTCGAAGCGGTGATCAACGCAGGGCTTGCGGAGGTCGAACATCGTTTGTGGCCGCTCGCTTCGCTTAAAGGGACGGACAAAAAGTCGGGCAGGAGAAAGAAGTATGCAAAGAAATCAGGCAGGCATTTTTAGTACTCATAAGGGCAGGGCTAAGTCCTGCCCTTAAAGCTTAGTGTTAGATGGACTCCACCTATAAATAATATCCCCGCACTCTATCAGCCATCGGCCTCCACGAGAAAACTCCACTTCGTGTAAAACAAATCCACTCTCGGATAACCTAACTTCATCCGTTAGCCAATCTCCATGACCTACGCCCAAAGGCATTTTATTTAACGGTGTTTCTAGCGAGTAGCTTCTGACATCTTTACACTTCAGATCAATATACCCGTCATGGTAAGCACCTAATAGCCTCAAATTTATTTCAAGCTTTCGTTTCTCTCGCCGCTCGCCAGAAAACGGCTCGGAGATAACAAGAGACTCAACCCAAGCATCATGCGGACATTCGTGATATTCAGGATTGTAATGCCACTCGGCCACAGCAAACTCATAAGCAGAAGGTGGCAACTTCGTGCCGACGGATTTGAGATACTCTTGATAAGCCGCAAAACGAGAACTCAGCAAGGTAAGATCATCTTTTGCCGTTTCGGGAATATCTTTATTAAGAATAAACACAAATTTTCATCTCACTTTAAATCGACCTACTAAAATCAAAACATTTTCTTATGTTGACTTCGCTCCGTTCTTCCCCGCCTTCAACATCTTCAATAGCGCAGCTTCCTCCGGATCGTATTCTGGTTGTTGACGGCGACGAACGCGCCGCACTTTGCGCGGGCGAAATTCATCGAGCGTCACACCTTCAAGATAACGCTCGAACACAACAGGGTGAACGTAGCAACTGCGGCAGACGGTTGGCGTATTGCCGAGTTGATCGGCGGTGCGCTTGACCGCTTTAACTAACTTTTTCTTCGCATCCTTTTCATCAACGGGCGCGCCCAATTCTGAAAGCTCGACGGCGCTTAGAAGTGTGCCGCCCCATGTGCGAAAGTCTATCGCGGAAAACTCTGCGCCGGTCGCCGCTTTGATGTAGTCGTTTACATCGCGCGGCGTGACGGGGTGCGCCTTGCCGTCTTCGCCGATGTAGTTAAAAAGCCGCGCGCCGCCGATGGCTTTGATGTCGCTCATTAGAGTCGCCAAATCTTTGTCAACAACGATGCGGCGGTGCTGGATGTGATGCTTGCCGATGAAGTTGAAATGCAGTTCGCCGTTTCGTTTGATCTCAAGGTGGCGGTTGCGCAACGTCGTCACGCCGTAGGTTCGGTAGCGCTTGACACTCTCTTCTGATCCCATGCGGATATAGAGATCGTTGATGAGCCGCACGACGACCGCCAACACACGCTCGCGCGGCAAGCCTTCAAGTTCGATGTGCTCGTTGATCGTACGTCTTAAATCGGGAAGACGTTCACCGAAGCGTTCCACTTTCGCGTATTTTTTACGCGCGCGCTTGGCGGCAAATGCGGCATCGTAGATGCGCTGTACGCGCTCCTTTGCGTCAACGCCGATGGCTTGCAAGGGCGAACGCGGTGAGGGGGCGATGCGCACATCAGTCCACGCGGGCGGAATGACAAGCGATTTGATGCGTTCTAATTGCGTTTCGTCTGTGATGCGGCGGCCTTCAATGGTTTCGTAATGAAAGCCGCGTCGCTTCGTGCCCACTCGCCGCCACCAGCGAGCGCGCCTTCCGCTTTCTGTTGTTTCGCTGACGCTCTTGACGGGTGTCGTCGCTACCGCGCCCGTCGCTTTTTCGATTGCCGCCACTTCCGCCTTGTACCCCTTCTGCTAAATTCGCCTCATCATGTTCCACAAGCTTTACAAAAGCATTGCAGTGTGGCAAACAAATCCTCAAATGCAAGCCTCTTCGTTAGAAAGTAAGAAAGAC